>LIBO01000001.1 GCA_001438005.1 Verrucomicrobia subdivision 6 bacterium BACL9 MAG-120507-bin52
ATCTCGGTCGGGCATGCGAAAGCGATTCTTGGATTGAGCGAGGGGGCGGCGCAAAGTGCGATTGCTCGGGAAGTGGTCAAGCGCGGGCTGAGCGTGAGGCAAGCGGAGGCGTTGGTCAGGCGGCAGATGAGTGGAACGCGTGGCCGGAAAAAAGGGAGAGGGTCCCAACTGGCGGATTGGAGGGATCTGGAGCTGAAGTTGCAGAGGGCGACAGGGACTCGCGCCCGGATCGTTGGCAAAGTGGAGAGGGGCCACATCGAGTTGCCCTACACCTCCCCGGAGGAGTTGGAGCGGCTGAGCACGCATCTGGGAGTTCGACCCGCTATCTGAAAGGAAGGATGAAGTGAGTCAGAGAATCCGTCTTTTGGCGGAGGTGGTGGCGAACCGAATTGCGGCGGGGGAGGTGGTGGAGCGTCCCGCATCGGTGGTGAAGGAGTTGGTGGAAAATTCCTTGGATGCAGGGGCGAAGACGGTGGAGGTGAGTATTGAGCGTGGGGGTCGATCTTTAATTCGTGTCACAGACGATGGACATGGAATGGGACCGGAAGATGCCCTGCTGGCTTTAGAACGCCACGCCACGAGTAAAATTCGGGAAGCATCGGATCTGATGGGAATCCGA
Organism: Verrucomicrobia subdivision 6 bacterium BACL9 MAG-120507-bin52; assembly: GCA_001438005.1. Classification (GTDB taxonomy): domain Bacteria; phylum Verrucomicrobiota; class Verrucomicrobiia; order Methylacidiphilales; family Verrucolacustridaceae; genus Verrucolacustris. Next base: position 620 of record LIBO01000001.1, read on the forward strand.
ACTTTTGGTTTTCGCGGGGAGGCGTTGCCGAGCATCGCCTCGGTCAGCCGATTTACTTTGAAGACCCGGGAAGCGGAGGCGGCGGAGGGAACGGAGGTGGTAATCGATGGGGGGAAGGTGATTCGGGCGGGGCAGACGGGCTGTCCGGCGGGAACGAGCATTGAGGTGAGGCAGTTATTTTCCCACGTGCCGGGGCGGAGGAAATTTTTACGAACAGAGGAAACGGAATGGGGACATATCGAGCAAGGGATTCGGCTGACGGCATTGGCGAGGCCCGATGTAAGTTGGGTTTTACGAAGAGATGGAGCGGTCTTTTGGCAAGATATGGCTCGCAAGGGATTCGAGGAGAGATTGATGGCGGTTTTTGGGAAGGAGTGGAGGGGGTCGGTCCTGCCTTTGGAGGTGGAGGATGGTGGCATGCGGCTTCGGGGGTATCTCGGTCGGCCGGGAGTGAGTCGGGCCACCCGGGCGGAGCAGATTCTTTTTGTGAATGGGAGACCCGTGCAAAGCATGAGTTTGAACGCGGCTCTGCTGGAGGGATACCACAATGCGTTGATGCGAGGACGCTTTCCCGTGGCGGTCCTTTTTTTAGAGATGGACCCAGCTGGGGTGGACGTGAACGTTCACCCGGCCAAAAGGGAGGTTCGGTTTCGTCAGGATGGTGATGTTCGACGATTTGTCAGTGGAGCCGTGGCCGAGGTGTTGCGGGGCGGGTCGGTCGGGCCGTTGCCCATGCCAGCGATGACGAACCAGGGGAGTGCGGGTTGGCCAACGACTCACTCCACTTGGACTCAACCATCTCCCCTTTTGTCAGCGAATTTAGCCGTACCAACGGCGGTGGAAAGGCCACTCGGAATTCTGGTGGAGTCGGCCGCAGGAATTCCGGCTGGCTGGCGGTATTTGGGGGTGATTGATCATCTGTATATTGTGGCGGAGAAAGATGGGGGGGCAGTTTTGATCGATCAACATGCGGCCCATGAAAGAATTCTGTTTGAGCAGTTACTGAAGCAGGTGGCGCAGGAGGAGGTAACGGGTCAACGGCTGCTCTATCCGGTGACGGTGGAATTTTCGCCGGTGCAGGCAAATTTTCTGAGGAATCAAATGGAGGAGTTGGAGAAGGTGGGTTTAGGAATTTCTTCGCTCGGCGGGAACTCGTTTTTGGTCGATGCCTTGCCTCCGAGGATTCGGACTTTGGCGGTGGAGGAGTTTGTCCGAGGGGTAGTGGCCGATTTGGAGGTGGGCGGCGTTGGGGTGAGAAAGGATCGCAAGCTGAGTGAGGAGGTGATTGCGAAGACAGTCTGTCGGCATGCCATTAAGGCGAACGATCGCCTGAATGAGGCGGAGGCGGTGCGTTTATTGGCGGATCTGCTGGCTTGTGAACTGCCCTACACTTGTCCGCATGGGCGACCGACGATGATTTTGTTAAGCAAGTTGGAACTGGAAAAGAAGTTCGGCCGGGCGGGCTAAATGGCGGAAGAGCGAATTTTTTTGGACCACGCATCGGGCGGGCCACTGTTGCCGGCGGCAAGGGTTGAGATGGAGAGGGTTTTATCGGGTGAGGGTGCGGCACCGGGCGGGGGACATCGCGAGGCGAGGGAGGCGCGAGTAATTCTGGAGGCGGCCAGGAAGCAATCGGCGGAGTTTTTGGGGACGGAGGAGCCGGATCGGCTTGTCTTTACCTCGGGGGGAACGGAGGCGGTGCAAGCAGCGATTCGGGGATGGGGAGAGGCGGCGGGTAAGGGCACGATTTATGTGAGCGAAATCGAGCACCCAGCGGTGGAGACGGCGGTGCGGAGATTGCAAAAGTCTGGCTTCTCCGTGGTGCCTATTCCGGTGGATGGGGAGGGAAGGCTACAGTGGAAAAGGGTCAAACCGGCTGGGCCGGGTTTGGTGTGCGTGCATGTAGCGCACCACGACCTGGGGACAGTGCAGGATTTAGTTCAAGCGAGAGTGTTGGCGAATTCGGTCAAGGCCCAGCTTTTTTTGGATGGAACCTTTGGGGCTGGTTGGATTGATTTGCCGAGGGAATTGGAAGGGGTGGATCTGTTGGCGGTGTCGGGTCATCGGCTAGGTGGTCCGAAGGGATCGGGGCTTTTGTGGGTGAGATCGGGGACTGCATGGAAAGCTCAACTTGAGGGGGGCCGGCAGGAGAATGATCAGCGGGCGGGGACGGAGAATCTTCCGGCGATCGCCGGGCTTGGCGCGGCGTTGCAAGAGTGGAATCGAGATGCTGGGAAATTTCGGAAGTGTGCGAGGGAGTCCCAAGAGGTGCTCTGGCGTGAGATTAGGAAAAAGGTTTCCTCGGCGAAGTTGCATGGACCGGAGCCGGGACCAGAGAGAAGTCCGGCGCATCTGGGGCTCAGTTTTGCGGGGTTGGAGGCGGAGTCATTGGCCTTGGTCCTGGATCGGGTAGGTGTGGTGGCGAGAGGAGGAAGTGGTTGTGTGACTCGGGAGATGAGGATTCCGCCCGGGATGCGCGCGATCGGCGCTACTCCAGAGGAGGCGCGATCCCTAATTTTATTTACGCTGGGACGTGAAACGCGTGCCTCGCAGATGGCTTTAGCCGCCCAGCGGGTTGCAGATGCGGTTCTTCGGTTGTCCGATGCCTTCGCCATGTAAGATTACATTTCGGGAATTTGTGTTTGGAGAGACGGTGGGAGTGGGCAAGGTATCTCGATGAGCGTGAACGACTGGCGGGAGGAGGTGGTCAATCGATTGCGGGAGGTTAAATATCCCGGGTTTAGTCGCGATATTGTTTCCTTTGGGCTCGTGCAAGACATGGAGCTGACGGGGACAGATCTGAAGTTGAAATTAAAAATAACGACCCCTGATCCAGCAGTTCCTGAAAAAATTGGGCAGGAGATCCGGGACTCCTTGAAAGGGTATGCCCCGGTGAAAAGCGTCGCCATCGAGACGGAGGTCGCTCCTCCGCAGGCGACTGCGGCCACAGGTCCGCAGGGAATTCCGGGCGTGAAAAAGATTATCGCCGTGGCGAGCGGCAAGGGCGGTGTGGGGAAATCCACCGTGGCCGCGAACTTGGCGGTGCAGCTGGCCAAAGGTGGTTTGAAGGTGGGGCTGTGTGATTGCGACTTATATGGACCGAGTCAGGCATTGATGTTGGGCTGCCGAGAAGGGGTGAGGGTAGAGGAGGGAAGTGAGCGGTTGGTGCCGGCTGAGGTCCACGGGGTGAAGCTGATGAGCATGGGCATGCTTCTAGGGGATGATAGTCCAGCGGCTCTGCGGGGTCCGATGGTGACGCGATTTACGCAGCAGTTCTTACGGCAGGTCGCATGGGGAGAGTTGGATCTTTTGGTGCTCGACCTTCCCCCGGGGACGGGAGACATCCAGCTCACGATTGTGCAGACGGTGGCGCTGGATGGGTCAGTGATTGTCACGACACCGCAGGAGGTGGCGCTGGTGGACGCAAGGAAGGCCATGGCGATGTTTCGAAAGGTAAATGTGGCGATTTTAGGAATTGTGGAAAACATGAGTTTCTTCGTCGCCCCCGGCAGTGGGGAGAGACATGAGATCTTTGGTTCGGGCGGTGGACGGAAGGAGGCCGTTCGGCAAAGAGTACCGTTACTGGGGGAAATTCCATTAGATCCCGAAGCTCGCCGTTGTGGGGATGAGGGGAGACCCGTGGTTTTGGAGTGTCCGGGTTCGACATCGGGAAAAGTTTTTGTAGATTTCGCTAATTACGTGTCAAAAATACTATTTTTAAACATATCATCATAAGCAGTTTAGATATTAGGCTGTTTTGAAAAAGCCACTTGCGAATTGGCTTAAAAGAACGAAGTTATAGGTATGGAAGCCAAGGACAGACCCCATTTTTCCCTTGATCCAAAATCGGTCTTTAAGAATTCAGCGCTGTATCGGGAGTTTTTGTTAGAGAGGGAAGAAATTCTTAAACACAAGTGGCACCTCAGCGAGCAGGCGGGTCACGATGTGGGTTTTGAGAAAGGTTTACTAGATTGGATCGTCAACCACCGTTCGGCATGGCGAGCGACGAGAGAGAAAGAGATAGCTAAGGAAAAGGATATTTGTTAATTTAGGGATCGTTAAGCGTGTCCTTTAACCGGAACCTGAGAGTTCCACAAGGAGGCGGTGATGGCGGATCAAGTTTTACTGGATGGGGAGAGTGTACGCCGAGCGGTCCGGCGGATGGCTCACGAATTTTCCGAAAAGCACCCCCACGGCAATTTCGCGCTGGTAGGAATTCAGACGAGGGGTGTGCCCTTGGCGCATCGATTGGCCAAGGAGTTTCAGCAGATTGAGGGGGGTAAAATTCTGCCGGTGGGATCGCTGGACATCAGTTTTCACCGGGACGATTTGGCCAGCAATATGCCCGTGCCCAAGGGGTCGGAGGTGCTTTTTGATCTGAAGGATCGGACGATCATTCTGGTGGACGATGTCCTGTACACGGGGCGAACGATCCGGGCCGCCATGGATGCGCTGTGCGATCTGGGGCGACCGAAGATTATCCAGCTGGCGGTATTGGTGGATCGGGGGCATCGCGAGTTACCGATTCGGCCCGATTTTGTGGGAAAAAATTTGCCTACTTCCGCGCAACAAAGGGTGCGGGTGAGGCTGGCGGAGATGGATGGAGAGGATGCGGTGGTCCTAGAGAAGGAAAAAGTATGAGTGGGGTGTGGCAGCGAAAAGATCTGCTCTCGCTTCGGGAGTTAAGTGCCGATGAGATTGGTAAGGTGCTGTCCACGGCCACGGTCTTTAAAGAAATTTTAGGAAGGCCGATTAAGAAGGTGCCTTCGATGCAGGGGCGGACGGTGGTGAATCTGTTTATCGAGCCAAGTACAAGAACGAGGATCTCTTTTGAGTTGGCGGCGATACGGCTCAGCGCGGATGTGGTCTCATTAGACAAGGAGACGAGTAGCATTCGTAAAGGGGAGTCCCTGCAGGACACGGCCAAGAATTTGGAAGCGCTTCAGGCGGGCACGATCGTGATCCGGCATCGATCGGCTGGGGCGGCCCACTTTTTGGCGCAGAGGCTGAAAGCGTCCGTGATCAATGCAGGGGACGGGTCGCATGAGCATCCGACCCAAGGGTTGCTGGATACGTTCACCATTCGAGAGCGACTGGGAAAGATTGAGGGGGTGAAGGTTTTGATTATCGGGGACATCGTGCATAGCCGGGTGGCGCGATCCAACTTGTGGGCTTTGACCAAACTGGGGGCGAAGGTGAAGTTGGTGGGGCCCTCCACCTTACTGCCGAAGGAGTTTGCGGAGTTGGGGGTGGAGGTGGCGCACACTTTGGACGGGGCGTTGGAGGAGGCGGACGTGATTAATCTCCTGCGAATTCAGCATGAGAGGCAGGTACAGGCACGGGTGCCCTCGATCGGTGAGTATGCGAACCTGTTTGGATTGAACATGCAGCGGTTTCAACGGTGTAAGCCTGGGGTGCTTTTGATGCATCCGGGACCGATTCATCGGGGGGTGGAGATCGCCAGTGAGCTAGCGGATGGAGTGCAGTCGGTCATTTTGGATCAGGTCACCAATGGGTTGGCGGTGCGAATGGCGGTTTTGTACTTGGTTTCGGGCGGAAAAGGTTTGGGGGGCGAGGCGTGAACGAAATTCTTCTCCAAGGTGGGTTGGTGGTGGATCCGGCCACGGGGCGAGAGGCCAAGGGGGACATTTTGATTCGGGACGGAAAGATTGCGGACGGCAAGGCTGGCAAAAGTGCGGTGGTGGTGAAAGTGGAGGGGTTGGTGGTGACGGCTGGACTGATCGATCCGCATGTGCACCTGCGGGAACCAGGGCAATCGGCCAAGGAGACGATGGCCACGGGAACCGCGGCAGCGGTGGCGGGTGGTTTTACGTCGGTCATTGCTATGCCCAATACGTCCCCGGTGGCGGATGGACCAAACACGATCGCCTGGATGAAGCAGAGGGCGAGGGAGACGGGGGTGGCCAATGTGTTTCCCACGGGCACGATTTCTATGGGACAGAAGGGGGAGCAGTTGGCTCCGATCGGGTCGTTGCGGCAGGCGGGAGTGGTGGCGATCACAGATGATGGGCACTGCATTCAAAGTGCGGAGTTGATGAGGAGAGCGTTGGAGTACGCGCGAATGTTTGACCTACCAGTGCTGGATCATTGCGAGGATCGGTCACTTTCGGCCGGCGGAGTCGTGAATGAGGGAAAGTGGTCGAGGATCTTGGGTCTGCCGGCTTGGCCGGGAATCGCAGAGGAGGTGATTGTTTCCCGGAACGTGTTGTTGGCGGAGCTGACGGGGGCAAGAGTAGTTTGCCAACACATGAGTACGGCCGGATCGGTGCGAATTTTACGGGAGGCAAAAAAGAGGGGGATTTTGATTGAGGGAGAGGCCTCTCCGCACCATCTGACTTTGACGGACGATCGGGTGGAGGGCTATGACACCTCGTTTAAGATGAACCCTCCGCTCCGGACGGCCGCAGATGTGGAGGAATTAAGGAGGGGGGTGGTCGACGGAACGATTCGGTTTTTGGCGACGGATCATGCGCCGCACTGCAGTTACGAGAAAGAGGTGGAGTTTGATGAGGCGCCCTTTGGGGTAGTGGGGTTGGAGACAGCGTTAGGAATTTACTTAACGGAGCTGGTCCATAGCGGGTTGATGCCTTTAGGCGAGGTCTTGGGAAGAATGAGCATGTTTCCCTCGACCTATTTCGGGCTAGGTCGCGGAACTTTGGCGGTGGGGGCGACCGCCGATGTGACGGTGCTCGATCCGGAGCGCAAGTGGGTGGTGAAAAAGTCGGAGTTTAAAAGCTTAGGGAGGAACACCCCGTTTGAGGGGCGGGAGTTGAGGGGGAGAGCGGTATTGACAATGGTGGACGGAAAAATTCGGCACGATCTCGACGGCCGAGTGGTGGGGGCGTAGCGTTCCGCAACGATGGAAGGAATTTTGGCATTTGAGGATGGGACCATTTTGCACGGACGGGGCTTTGGTCACGAGGGATGGGTAGCGGCGGAGTTGTGCTTCAACACATCGATGACGGGATATCAGGAGATTCTCACGGATCCGAGTTATCGAGGGCAGATTGTGGCTTTGACTTGTCCTGAGATCGGCAACACGGGAATCAACCCAGAAGATGAGGAGTCGGATCGACCCCAGGTTTCGGGTTTGTTGGTGCGGCGGTTGTCGACCCGAGGCAGCAGTTGGAGAGAGCGGGAAACCTTGGATGTTTATTTGCGCAGGCACAAGGTGCTGGGCTTGGAGGGGGTGGACACGAGGTGTTTGACACGAAAGTTACGTACCTTGGGGGCAATGAAAGGAGTCTTGGCGAATCAAGGAATGAAGCCGGAAGAGGCGGTGCAGAGGGCAAGAGAGTGGGCTGGGTTAGGGGGAAAGGATTATGTGGCGGAGGTAACGTGCACTAAGTCGTTTGAGTGGGATCCGGAGGGAAAAGATTTCCCCGGTCGGCTGGGTAGTGAGCGGGAAACGATGCCGGCGGTTCGGCACAGGGTCGCGGCGATTGATTGCGGGATGAAGAGGAACATTTTGCGACAATTGCGGGCAGAGGGCATTCAACCGATTGTTTTTCCAGCGAAGGCAACGGCGGAGGAGATTTTGGGGGCGAAGGTGGACGGCATATTTTTATCGAACGGGCCAGGGGATCCATCGGTTCCGACTTATGTGCATCAAATGGTGCGGGAACTGGTGGGCAAGAAACCGATTTTCGGGATCTGTCTGGGGCATCAGATGTTAGCCCACGCGTTGGGAGGCAAGACCTATAAGTTAAAGTTCGGGCATCGCGGAGGAAACCAACCGGTGAAGGATTTGCGATCGGGTAAAGTTTCGATCACGAGCCAAAACCATGGATATGCGGTCGATCCGGATTCTTTGCCGAAGGGAACGGTCGAAGTCACGCATGTGAATCTAAATGATGGGACGTGTGAGGGCCTTCAGCTGAAGGGTGGCGGGGCGTTTTCGGTCCAGTACCATCCGGAGGCAGCGCCCGGGCCACACGATGCGGGATATTTCTTCCGTCAGTTTGCTGAGTTGCTGGACGCGACAAAAAAGAGGGGATAATTTTTCCTATGCCCCGCATTGTATCCGAGAGTAAAGAGATTCCCCAAATGACGATCGACCTCGTGGGGCCGCGTATGGCGGTGGGAAGGATCGATGGGAACGAGATTCAAATTGTGCACGGGAGCATTTCCTCGAGGCATGCGGAGTTGGTGTTGGATGGAGTGGAGTACCGAGTGCGAGATTTAGAGTCGACCAATGGGACTCGGGTGAATGATGAAAAAACGATGGAGGCGCTGTTGCAGGATCGTGATCGACTGCAGTTTGGGCAGATTCCATTTCGTTATGAGGGAGCCGTTGCCAAGGCGGCACTGGCTTTGCCTCAGTCGGGTGCGTCCTTTCAGATGGAGCAGGGGTTGGAGGAAGGGATACCGGAGAATTTTCGTAACTTGTCTCCCATCAAGGGGAAGGGACAATCGGGCAGCCCCACGTGGGTTTTGGCGGTCGGCGGTTTGGTCGCGGTATTAGGTTTGGGCTTCTACGTTTTTCGCATGTTATCCACACCTTAAAAAAAAGTTCATTTTTTTTGTAAGAGAGTGTTGACAGAGGGGTTGGACAAAGGGCATGCTTATCGTTTCCCCTTGGTGCGTTTTCCTATCAATGTCGTAAGACTTTGTAGCAGATTCCGTGCCGATGGGAAAACGCCGGGCGAATTCCGGAATTCTCAACGAATTCCATCTCGCCCATGTAGCTCAGTTGGTAGAGCACGTCCTTGGTAAGGACGAGGTCACCGGTTCAAACCCGGTCATGGGCTCGGTCGCGGTGAAACCCCGAGTGGGGACACTGACGGCGGAGTTCCGATCCGGCGAACGAGGAGATCTGAAACCGCAAGGCAAGGAGAATAGAATTTATGGCGAAAGAGGCATTCAACCGTTCGAAACCCCACGTCAACATCGGCACCATTGGGCACGTTGATCACGGGAAAACCACTTTAACCGCAGCCATCACCACGATTCTCTCGAAGAGCGGTTTGGCCGAAGCGCGGGCTTACGCTCAAATCGATAATGCGCCGGAGGAAAAAGAGCGCGGAATTACGATCAACACCTCCCACGTGGAGTATGCGACGGGGACGCGGCACTATGCGCACGTCGATTGTCCGGGACACGCGGACTACGTGAAAAACATGATCACGGGTGCCGCCCAGATGGACGGGGCGATTTTGGTGGTCAGCGCGGCCGACGGCCCGATGCCCCAGACCCGAGAACATATTTTGTTGGCTCGTCAGGTCGGCGTGCCGGCCTTGGTGGTCTTCCTGAACAAGGTGGACATGGTGGATGACAAAGATTTGCTCGAGCTCGTCGAGGTCGAGGTGCGCGAGTTGCTCTCCAAGTATGAGTTTCCTGGGGACAAGATTCCGATCATCAAGGGAAGCGCGTTGAAGGCGCTGGAGTCGGGTGACCCCAAAAGTGATGCGGCCAAGTGCATCATGGAGCTGATGGATGCGGTGGATAAATTTATCCCCATCCCTGATCGTCCGAAGGATCAGCCCTTCCTCATGCCGGTGGAAGACGTGTTTAACATTGAAGGTCGTGGCACGGTGGTGACGGGTCGGGTGGAGCGTGGTGTCCTGAAAAAGATGGAGGAGGTCGAGATCGTTGGAATCAAGCCGACCGCCAAGACCGTCGTGACCGATGTGGAGATGTTCCGCAAGTTGCTCGATAGCGCCGAGGCGGGCGACAATGTGGGTCTCCTTTTGCGTGGCACCAAAAAAGAGGATGTGGAGCGGGGTCAGGTGATCGCCAAGCCCGGCACGATTAAGCCTCACACCAAGTTTAAGGCCACGGTGTACGTTTTGAGCAAGGATGAGGGGGGCCGCCACACTCCTTTCTTCAACGGCTATCGCCCTCAGTTTTACTTCCGGACCACGGACGTAACGGGTGTGGTCACCTTGAAGGCGGGCGTCGAGATGGTGATGCCTGGAGATAATGTTGACATCGAAGTTGAGCTGATCACCCCGATCGCGATGGAGAAGCAGATTCGTTTCGCCATCCGTGAGGGTGGGAAGACGGTGGGCGCCGGTCGCGTCACCGAAATCGTGGCTTAACCGTCGCGCAACAAACCGGAGGGAAGGACCCGCTCTTGCAGTGGGAACTCCCCAGCCGGACGGAAAAGGAGGGCAGTAGCTCAATTGGTAGAGTAGCGGTCTCCAAAACCGTCGGTTGGGGGTTCGAGTCCCTCCTGCCCTGCACCTAAAAAGGGAGAAAAGGATTAAAGAAATGGAAGCTTTGAAAATCGGTGGAAGTTGGTTCGGAACGATCGTCCTTGGAGTAGTCTCCTTGGGCGTCGCGACGGCTTTTTTTCTGAACCGAACCAGAGTTTCCAAATTTGTGGGCGAAGTTCACGGGGAACTGCTGAAGTGCTCCTGGCCCTGGGATGCAAGTGAGACGGGCGTCAAAAAGTATCGGGAACTCATCGACAGCACCACGGTGGTGGCTTTAACCACGCTGGTGTTGGCGGCGTACACCTCGGGCTTCGACTTCTTAATCAGCCGGGTCGTTGGCTGGCTGGTGAGGTTTTAAGGGATGAGTGAGGTCGCCACCATCCCCTCCGAGGCCCGCTGGTTTGCGGTCCATGTGCTCTCGGGTCAAGAAACGAATGTGAAACGGCATATGCTGAGCCGCATCAAAACGGAGGAGCTGGGCGAGGTGGTGCAAGAGGTGATTATTCCGACCGAGCGGATTTCCGAAATCAAACGAGGGAAAAAAGTGGAAACGGAGCGGAAATTATATCCGGGTTACATTTTCGTGAAGATGGAGTTGTACGACGCAGAGAAAAAGTTGCACGAAGTGCCATGGTACTTCGTCAAGGAGACTCCGGGAGTTTTGGGATTTGCGGACGGGGATCGCCCGACTCCGATGAAGCCGGATGAGGTGGAGGGAATGTTAAGTCAGATTCGTGACAAAGAGGAAAAGATCACTCCGAAGATCATTTTTGCGGTAGGAGATCGGGTGAAGGTTGGGGATGGCCCTTTCCAAAGCCAAGAAGGCGTGGTGGAGGAGGTGGATTCGGAGAGAGGTCGGGTGCGAGTGGCGGTTTCGATTTTTGGACGCTCGACTCCGGTGGAGCTAGAATATTGGCAGGTAGAGAGGAACTAGTTTATGGCAAAAGAAATCACAGGCATTATTCGATTGCAGATCCCAGCCGGTGCGGCGAATCCGGCCCCGCCAGTTGGCCCGGCATTGGGTCAGCAAGGCGTGAACATCATGGCGTTTTGCAAGGAGTTCAATGCCCGCACCGCCAAGGAAGCCGGGAACATTTTTCCCGTCGTCATCACGGTTTACAAGGACAAGACCTTTACCTTTATCACAAAAAGTCCGCCGGCATCGGTGCTTCTCAAAAAGGCAGCGAATTTGGCGTCGGGTTCCAAAGAGCCGAATCGCCTCAAGGTGGGTAAAATCACCAAGAAGCAGGTGATGGACATCGTCAAGATCAAGCGAAACGACTTGAACGCGGCTTCGGACGAAGCCGCTTTCCGAACGATTGCGGGAACGGCCCGCCAGATGGGTTTGGAGATCGCGGACTAAGGAGATTTTGAATATGGCTAAGAAACCCAGTCGTCGATACACGGAGGCCAGCAAATTGCTGGAGCCGAAGAAGCGTTATAGCGTAACGGACGCAGTCGCCCTTTTAAAGAAAATGCCCGCGGGAAAAAGCAAAGGGAATCCGAGCGTTGATCTTTCCTTTCACCTAGGAGTCGATCCCAAACAGAGCGATCAAGTGGTGCGTGGAACGGTGAGTTTGCCACACGGTTCGGGCAAGAATGTTCGGGTGATTGTTTTTGCGCAAGGAGCTGCGGCCGAGGCGGCCAAAGCGGCCGGCGCGATCGAGGTAGGTTATGCGGATTTGATCAAGAAAGTGACGGAGGGTTGGTCGGATTTCGACGTAGCGGTGGCGACTCCCGATGCGATGATTGAGGTAAGAAAATTGGGCAAGGTTCTTGGACCGCGTGGGTTGATGCCGAATCCGAAGACCGGGACGGTGACCGAGGACACCGCCAAAGCGGTGAAGGAGTGTCAGGCGGGTCGCGTTGAATTCAAGATCGACAAGGGATCAAACCTGCATGTGAGTTGCGGCAAGTTAAGTTTTGAGGGGAAGGCTCTAGGTGAAAACGTAAATGCGGTAATCGATTCGGTTTCACGGGCACGTCCGGCGGGGGCGAAGGGTAAATACCTTCAGAACGCGGTTTTGTCGGCCACCTTTTCGCCGGGAATTCCTCTGGCGGTGGCGGATGCGGCGGCAGGATCGGAAGATTAAAGGAGATTTATGAAAGAAGAAAAAGCGTTAGTGATCGATACGATTCGGGAGTGGGTCAAATCTTCTCCCTATCTTATCGTTTTGGATTACACGGGAATGAAGGTGGCGGAGTTTTCCGAATTGCGGGGTCGTTTACGCAAAGTGGGAGCCGCCGTCAAAGTCGTCAAGAACACCCTGTTTAAGCGTGCGATTGGGGAAGAGGTGTTGGCTGGTTTGGGCAAGGATTTGACCGGTCAAACGGCAATCGTTTCGGGCGGAAAAGATGCCCCAGCAGCGGCTAAGGTAATCAAGAGCTTTAAGGCAGAATTTACACGACCCACTCTGCGCTCTGGTTTGATGGACGGAAAGGTTTTGGGGGTCAGCGATATTGTCATGTTGGCGGATCTACCGTCAGCCGAGGTATTACGGGCTCGGTTGTTGGGAGCCATTTCCGCCCCTGCGTCGACGTTGGCACGTCTTTTGGCCGAGCCTGGCGCCCGTTTAGCGCGGGTGATGAAGAGCAAGCCGGACACCGCTCCGAAAGCAGCTCCGGTCGCAGTGGCGGAGCCTGCCGCCACCCCAGCGCCCGAAGCAGCGGCTGCGCCCGAGGCGGCTCCAGCGGCGGGAGCGTAATGATGTACATGAAAGGCAATAACCTCGTGTTAGCCCGGGAGCCTTTCCGGGATAATTCGATCACGGGTGTGATCGGCTAACCAAGGAAAACATTAACACCCCGATTCTTTTAAGAAGAGCAGGGGAAGGAGAAACACAATGGCAGTAAATCTAGAAGAAGTCGTGACGACACTGAGCGGTCTAACCGTTCTTGAGGCGTCGGAACTGGTCAAGAAATTGGAAGACAAGTGGGGCGTAAGCGCAGCTGCTCCCGTAGCCGTAGCGGCTGCTGGCGGTGGTGCTGCAGCGGCTGCACCCGCTGAGGAAAAGACAACTTTTGAGGTCGTCTTGAAGGACGCTGGTACGAACAAGATCGGCGTGATCAAGGAAGTCCGCACGGTGGTGCCTGGATTGGGCCTGGCTGACGCGAAAGCGTTGGTCGAGGGGGCTCCCAAAACTCTGAAGGAAGGCGCGACAAAGGAAGAGGCAGCTGAGATTAAGAAAAAGCTCGAAGCCGCCGGTGCAAAAGTAGAAATCAAATAAACCAATCCCCGGGCAACCGGGATAAGGAGTACGCAGCATGGCAAAATCGACTAAAGTCGAGCGGGTAAATTTCGGGCGGTTGCCCGAGACGGTGGAGATGCCGAACCTCATGGAGGTTCAGTTGGACTCCTACCGTGCCTTCCTCCAAGAAGGCACCAACCCGAAACAGCGGAAGAGTGATGTCGGCCTCCAAGCCGTCTTCCGTGAGGTCTTCCCGATCGAATCGTATGACGAGAAGATCAAACTCGATTTCAGTCATTACGAACTCGGAAAGGCCAAAAGTGGCCCGATCGAGTGTCTGCGTGAAGGAGTGACCTATGCGGCCCCTCTTTACGTCACCTTCGTTTTGCATAACGACGGGTCGACGATCGAAGAGCGGGTCTACATGGGGGAGCTCCCCTTGATGACAAAACAGGGGACCTTTGTGGTGAACGGCGCCGAGCGCGTGATTGTCAGCCAGCTCCATCGTTCTCCCGGAATCTGTTTTGAGTCGAGCGTGCATGCCAACGGAAAGTTGCTGCACAGCTACCGGATTATCCCGGATCGCGGCTCTTGGCTGGAAGTGTCTTACGACACCTCCGATCTGCTTTACGTGCATTTGGATCGCCGGAAACGGCGTCGGAAATTCCTTCTGACCACCCTTTTGCGTGCCTTGGATTACAGCACGGATGAGGAAATCATTTCTCTCTTTTATCGAATTGAGAGTTTGAAGTTGGCCGAGGATCTGGAAGAGAATGAGTTAAGCCAAAAGGTACTCATTCAAGAGGTCCGAGATACGGCGAATGCCGATTTGGTGGTGGCGCGTGCGTTTGAGCCGCTGACCAAAGGGGTCGTTCGTCAGTTATTGGATTTGGGCATGAAGAGTGCTGAGGTCGTCGACATTCGGGTGGACGACACCATTCTGAAATGTCTGAAAAAAGATCCAACCAAGGACACCGAGGGTGCTTTAAAAGAGATCTATCGGCGGTTGCGGCCCGGCGATCCACCCACCGTGACGAACGCCAAAGCCCTGCTCAAGAGGCTCTTTTTTGATCCGAAACGCTACGACATTGGTCGGGTGGGTCGGCATAAGTTGAACCAGAAATTGGGACTGCAGACCGATCTTCTGACCCGGATTTTGACTCGGGAAGATGTGGTGGCCGCCACCAGCTATCTGATCAATCTTCGTTTGGGTGAGGGAACGACCGATGACATCGATCATTTGGGCAGCCGCCGTGTTCGTACGGTGGGTGAGCTTCTCTCCAATCAGTGCCGAACGGGATTAAGCCGTACGGAACGATTGGTGAAGGAGCGGATGACCTTGTTTGATGTGAATACGGAGGGAATGACCCCACAGAAGTTAATCAATCCGAAGGCGCTTTCGGCGATGATTCGGGATTTCTTCGGACGGAGTCAGCTTTCCCAGTTGATGGATCAGACGAATCCATTGAGTGAGATGACCCACAAACGTCGTTTGTCCGCGCTTGGACCCGGGGGTTTGAGTCGGGAACGTGCGGGCTTCGAAGTCCGTGACGTGCATCCGTCCCATTACGGGCGGATCTGTCCGATTGAGACTCCAGAAGGTCCAAACATCGGACTGATCTCGAGCCTTTCGACGTTTGGAAAAATCAATGAGTTCGGGTTTATCGAAACTCCCTACCGCAAGGTCGAGAATGGTCGAGTGAAGGAGGAGTACGACTTCCTCACCGCAGATCAGGAGGAGAACTTTATTGTCGCCCAGGCGAACACTTCGGTGGATGGCCACGGCAAGTTTACCTCTCCCAAGGTCTCGGTGCGTTACCGAGGAGAATTCCTTGAGGTGGAACCGGACAAGGTTCACTACATGGACGTATCCCCCAAGCAACTGGTCTCGGTGGCGGCATCCTTGATTCCTTTCTTGGAACACGACGATGCGAACCGTGCCTTGATGGGTTCGAACATGCAGCGCCAAGGTGTGCCTTTGCTCATTTCGGAAGCTCCCGTGGTGGGAACCGGAATGGAGGCCAAAGTGGCGCGCGATTCTCACGCGATGATTTTGAGCGAGGGGCCCGGCAAAGTTGCCTCGGTCACTGCTCGGCAGGTCATTGTGACGGAGGATGGCGAAGCGCCGGAAAACCGTAAGCGGATGAAAACGGATCCGGAGAAGGGGGTCTACGTTTACGATCTGCTCAAGTTTATGCGTTCGAACAATGGAACGTGCGTGAACCAGCGTCCGGTGGTCAAGGTCGGGCAGCGTGTCACCAAAGGAATGGTGATCGCCGACGGGCCTTGCACGGATCAAGGGGAGTTAGCGCTTGGGCGGAATGTGGTGGTCGCGTTCATGCCTTGGCACGGATACAACTTCGAAGACGCCATCCTTTTGAGCCAGCGTCTGGTGAAAGAGGATGTGTACACCAGCATACACATTGAAGAGTTCGAAATTTCGGCACGGGACACCAAGCTAGGACCCGAGGAAATTACGCGGGACATTCCCAACGTCGGGGATGAGGCGTTAAAGAACCTTGGACCGGACGGGGTCGTGCGGATCGGAGCGGAAGTGAAGGCGGGGGATATTCTCGTCGGCAAGATCACTCCGAAAAGCGAAACGGAATTGGCGCCGGAGGAGCGGCTTCTGCGAGCCATCTTCGGTGAAAAGGCGGCGGACGTGAAAGATAGTTCGCTCGTCGTGTCCTCAGGTTCGTCCGGAATCGTGATGGATGTGAAGACGACGGGTGGAGCACTGAAAAAAGACGTCATCAAACTTGCTCCGGGTGAAGCGAAGCGTCACGCCAAAGGGGTGGACGACAAGTACATCAAGAAGCATGCGGAGATGAAGGAGGAGCTAACACAGGCTCTGTCGAACATTCTCCTCAACGAAAAGATTCCGTTGGACGTGGTCAATGCGGAAACGGGAGAGATCATTATCCCGGCGAATCGCAAAATCACGAAAACGTTGCTGCGCAAAATCGCGGATGTGTACAACCACATTGAAATCGATCCCAGCCCGATTCGAATCAAGATTCGGGAGATCATTTCGAGCTACGAGCAGAAGTTTAACCAGCTGGCCAATGAGAAAGATTCAGAGATGGAGCGTCTGGAATCGGGCGAAGACATCGACCCTGGCATTATCAAACAGGTGAAGGTGTATGTCGCCGCCAAGAGGAAGATCTCAGTCGGGGATAAAATGGCGGGACGCCACGGGAATAAGGGCGTGGTGGCTCGTATCGTGCCGGAAGAGGACATGCCTTTTCTGCCCGACGGTACCCCGGTGGACATCATCCTGAATCCCCTTGGAGTGCCTTCCCGAATGAATGTCGGGCAAGTACTGGAGACCCATCTTGGGATCGCGGCGAAGGCGCTGGGATTCAATGTGGCGACCCCCGTGTTTGACGGAATTAATGAGACCAAAATTCGTGAGTTCCTGAAAAAAGCACATCTGGATGAGGACGGTAAATCGACTTTGATCGATGGCCGGACGGGCGAAGAGTTTGATCAGCGAGTGGTGGTGGGATTGATCTATATGCTCAAACTTCACCATTTGGTGGCGGACAAGATTCACGCCCGGGCCGTCGGACCCTACTCCCTAGTGACCCAGCAACCGCTGGGGGGCAAGGCGCAGTATGGAGGACAACGGTATGGGGAGATGGAGGTGTGGGCCATGGAAGCCTATGGTGCCGCCTACACCCTCCAGGAGCTCCTGACCGTGAAGTCGGATGACGTTGCTGGACGAACCCGAATTTACGAGAGCATTGTCAAAGGGGACAATTCACTCGAAGCCGGGACGCCAGAATCGTTTAATGTGTTGATCAAAGAAATGCAGAGCTTGTGCCTGGATATTAAGGTCGGCGAGCGGAGTCGCGTCGTTGACGAGGACTTGCAAAAGCCCGATATCCTCGTGGCCACAGTCTAACCCCACACCCAAAGAGAAAAAACTAACCCATGAACCAACAGACCCAATCGGCACGTGAAATCCTCGGAATGGAGAGAAGCGTCGGTTTTGACGAAGTCAGTATTACGGTTGCTTCGCCTGAAGCGATTCTATCTTGGAGCCGGGGAGAAACGAAAAATCCGGAAACCATTAACTACCGGACTTTTAAGCCGGAAAAGGGTGGTTTGTTTTGTGAGCGGATTTTTGGGCCGACCAAGGATTACGAGTGTTCGTGCGGAAAGTACAAGCGGATCAAGTTTAAGGGTGTGATTTGCGATCGTTGCGGAGTGGAGGTGACTTTGGCGCGCGTGCGACGGGAGCGGATGGGCCACATCGAGTTGGCGGTACCCGTGAGCCACATCTGGTTCTACAAGTGCATGCCGAGTCGATTGGGTTTGATGATGGATATGACCGCGCGTGATCTCGAGCGGGTGATCTATTACGAGGATTACCTCGTGATCGACGAAGGGAAGACCCCGCTCAAACCAAAGCAGCTTTTAACCGAGACCGAGTATCGGGAAGCTCAAGAGCAGTTCGGAGATTCCTTCGTGGCCAAGATGGGCGCCGAGGCAATCCGCGACGTGTTCAAGAAGATCGATTTGGATGAGTTGATCACGGAGCTAGAGCAGCAGTTGGAGACGACCAAGAGCAAGCAGACACGCAAGAAAGTCGCGAAAAGACTAAAATTGGTGCAAGGATTCTTGAATGCAGGGTCGCGCCCTGAGTGGATGATTTTGGAAATTTTGCCCGTCATCCCACCTGATTTACGGCCTTTGGTTCCGCTGGAAGGCGGTCGTTTCGCAACATCCGATCTGAATGATTTGTATCGTCGAGTGATTAATCGGAATAATCGTTTGCGCAACCTTCTGCAGTTGAAAACACCCGAAGTGATCATTCGAAATGAAAAGCGAATGTTGCAGGAGTCGGTCGATGCTTTGATGGATAACGGCCGGCACGGCCGGGCGGTAACGGGGGCGGGAAATCGTCCGTTAAAGTCTCTTTCCGACATGTTGAAGGGCAAGACGGGTCGTTTCCGGATGAATCTATTGGGTAAGCGCGTGGATTATTCTGGTCGTTCGGTCATCGTGATCGGGCCCGAATTAAAACTGAACGAGTGCGGATTACCCAAGAAGATGGCGCTGGTTCTCTTTGAACCTTTTATCATTCGTCGTCTGAAGGAGCTTGGGCAGGTTCACACCGTTCGCTCGGCCAAGAAGATGATCGAGAAAAAAGAGCCGATTGTTTGGGATACTTTAGAGGAAGTCACTCGTGAGCACCCGGTGTTGCTGAATCGTGCCCCGACTCTCCACCGCTTATCGGTGCAAGGCTTCGAGCCAAAGCTAATTGAGGGGGACGCGATTCGAATTCATCCGCTCGTCTGTACGGCGTACAACGCGGATTTTGACGGGGATCAGATGGCGGTGCATATCCCCCTCAGCGTGGAAGCCCAGTTGGAGGCGCGCTTGCTCATGCTGGCACCAAATAATATTTTCGGACCCAGTAACGGTCGTCCGATCACTACTCCTAGCCAAGACATTACCTTGGGGTGCTACTATATTTCCCAGAACCCGCTGCGCACAGCGGAGAAGGGCGATAGTAAGAAGAATAGGCTCACCGCGTTTTCCAACGCCGATGAGGTGGATTTTGCACTGAGCGAGAAGAGCCTAAAAACACACGACTGGATTTTGTTCAAGAATCCGGATTTTGGTCTGGCGACAGTCTTTGGGGATGCAACGAAGAAGTTCATTGAAACGACCCCTGGTCGGGTCGAGTTTAATAGTATTTGGCCGAAAGAGCTGGGCTTCATTAACAAGCCCGCTGGCAAAAAACAATTAGGGGAGATTATCTTACGCTGTTACGAAAAGTGTGGTCACGCGGCCACAGTTGTGTGCCTGGATAAGCTCAAGGATTTGGGATTCAAGTCGGCCACTCGGGCGGGGGTATCGATCGGAATTAATGACATGATTATTCCGGAGGAGAAACCGGCGGTGATTGAGAGGGCTCGTGGATCGGTGGCCCAAGTGGAGAAGCAGTACCGCATGGGTGCGATCACCGATGGGGAGCGTTACAACAAGATCGTGGATATCTGGACGCAAGCGACGGAGGAAATTTCTTCCGCGATGTATCGCACCCTGGAGCACAATGAGGGTCGGAAAGACTTTAACCCTGTCTACTTGATGGTGGATTCAGGTGCGCGAGGGAATCGCAATCAGGTCCGGCAGTTGGCTGGAATGCGCGGATTGATGGCCAAGCCCTCGGGAGAAATCATTGAGCGGCCGATTACGGCAAGTTTCCGTGAGGGGCTTTCGGTTTTGGAGTACTTCATCAGTACCCACGGAGCGCGTAAAGGGTTGGCGGACACAGCGTTAAAGACGGCAGATTCGGGTTATATGACCCGCAAGTTGTGCGATGTGGCGATGGACATCATCGTGCGGGAGCAGGATTGTGGAACAGAGCGCGGAATCTGGGTCAAAGCGATCATGGAAGGCGACGATGAGATCGTTCGGCTCCGTGACCGTATTTACGGTCGAGTGAGCTGCGATGACATTGTTGATCCGGTGAGCAAGAAGAAGGTGGTGGCGGCAGGCGAAATGATCAGTGAAAAAGCGGCCGCAGCCATTGAAGATTTAGGTCAAGAGAGGGTGAAGATTCGCTCAGCTCTGACTTGTGAAACGAAGCGGGGTGTTTGCATCTCCTGCTACGGATTAAATTTAGCCACGAATCAGGAGGCCAAGTTGGGCGAAGCGGTGGGAATTATTGCCGCGCAGAGTATTGGCGAACCGGGAACTCAGTTGACCATGCGTACCTTTCACATTGGTGGAACGGCTTCCCAGGTCTTTAAGCAGCCCCAAATCAAAGCGAAGAATGATGGAGCCGTGCAGTACACCGACCTGAAAACGGTGAAAGCCTTGGAAGGACACGACATCGTGTTGAACAAAAATGGTTTCATCAGCGTTCATGCTGCGGATGGTCGCGAGCTCGAACGTTATCCTGTCGTCATCGGATCGATGATCTCGGTTCCCGAGGGTGGCAAGGTTAAGAAGGGGCAAAGCTTTGTGCAGTGGGATCCGTACAACATCTCGATCCTGACGGAGAAAGCGGGACGAGTGGAGTTCAAGGACATCTTAGAAGGTGTAACGATGAAGAAGGAGGTGGACGAAACCACCAAGTCGGTCGGCACCGTGATCATCGAGCACAAAGAGGATCTGCATCCGCAGATTGCCATTGTGGACGCCGCGGGGGCGGTGGTGGCGGCTTACAGTATTCCGGCTGGAGCCCACATTGAGGTGAAGGACGGTGAGAAAGTGCAGGCGGGTCAACGTATGGCCAAGACGCCGAGGAAGGTGACCAAGACGAAAGATATCACGGGAGGTCTTCCTCGCGTGGCGGAGCTCTTTGAGGCGCGCCGCCCTAAGGATGCAGCGGAAATTGCCAAGATTGACGGAGTGGTGGACTTGCAAGGCAATGTCCGCGGCAAAAAGAAGTTGATCATCAAAGATCCTGAGACCAATACGGAAGAGGAGCATTTGATTCCTCTCTCGAAGCACTTGATTGTCTACAAAGGGGACACGGTGAAAAAGGGACAACAGTTGACCGAGGGGCCAGTGGTGCCGCACGAGATTCTCGAGGTCTGCGGACCGCAGGAGCTGCAAGAGTATTTGGTGAACGAAGTGCAGGAGGTGTATCGCCTGCAAGGGGTCGAGATCAACGATAAGCACATCGAGATCATCGTTCGGCAGATGCTGCGCAAAGTGAAAATTACCGAACCGGGGGATACTCAATTCCTTTGGGGAGAGCAGATCGAGAAAACGACGTTTGAAGAGGCAAATCGGGTGATTGAGCAGAAGGGTGGCAAGCCGGCTGAGGCGACCCCCGTCTTGCTGGGAATCACCAAGGCTTCCCTCGAAACGGAGAGCTTTATTTCTGCGGCTTCATTCCAAGACACGACTCGGATCCTGACCGATGCATCGACTTTAGGTAAGGTCGATAAATTATTGGGATTCAAGGAGAACGTCATTATGGGTCACTTGATTCCGGCCGGGACGGGTTTCAGTGCCTATCGGAAGATCAAGTTGCTCCATCTGGGGGAACCGGTGGGAGAGGCGTTGGTCAGCACGCAACCGGAGGAAGATAGGGCTCGCAAAGTGGCTCTGGATATCCCCGCGGCGTTGGCCAGTTAGGGCAGAAATCTTTCAGAAATCACTTGCCGACAGTAGTTTTTTTCGGCAGGATTTGAATTTCCGCTGTCATCCGACTGGGACCTGAAAAGGTCGACCCGTTAGGTTTTGCGGCATGTGACGGTTCGGTTGAATCGTCCTCCATGCGTGCGCCATCGAGCGCTTCATGGGCCCTTCCGGGGGTGTCGTTCGGCCAAGGATCGAAAGATGGAAAGAGGACATCGATACCATGCCGACAATTAATCAGCTTGTGAGATTGGGTCGTTCCGCCGTGAAGCGGGGGACGAAGTCTCCTGCGCTGCACGGATGTCCGCAACGGCGCGGTGTTTGCCTGCAGGTCATGACCCGCACACCGAAAAAGCCGAATTCGGCGCTACGTAAAGTTGCCAAAGTACGACTTTCGAACGGGGAAGAGGTGATTGCCTACATTCCTGGGGAAAACCATAATTTGCAGGAGCACTCGATTGTTTTGATCCGTGGTGGGCGGGTGAAAGATTTGCCCGGGGTTCGCTATCATATTGTCCGCGGAACGTTAGACGCACTGGGCGCGGCTGGACCGAGTAACTCAAACAAACTTTCCCGGCTGGTTTCACGGAGCAAGTACGGAGTGAAGAGACCGAAGGGCGGCGGAGCCAAGGCGGCGGCAGAAGCCAAGCCGGCCAAAGCGTAAAGGAGATCGAACCATGTCCCGCCGTCGTCGCCATATTTCACGTAAGATCGTCTCGGACCCCGTTTTTGAAAGCATGCTGGTGGGTCGAATGATCGGCTACATCCTCAAGCAGGGCAAATTGTCGACGGCGAGCCGTTTGGTTTATAACGCGATTGAGAGGGCGAATGAGGGTGGTTCGGGGGGAGATCCTTTGGCGGTGGTGCAAAAAGCGGTTGAGAATGTGAAACCTCGGCTGGAAGTAAAGTCTCGTCGAGTCGGGGGTGCGACCTATCAGGTTCCCGTTGAAACTACGCCGGAGCGGCAACTCGCGTTGGCTCTTCGCTGGATTGTGGAATTGGCCAACAAGCGTAAAGGTTTGGCCTTTGAAAAAGCTTTGGCACAAGAAATTCGGGACGCCGCTTCGGGGCAGGGAAACGCTGTGAAGAAGCGAGATGAAACTCATCGTATGGCGCAGGCCAACCGAGCGTTTGCCCATTTACGCTGGTAATCCATTATGGCTGCCCCCGTCAATTCAGCTCGGAGCTACTCGTTGGAGAGGACTCGCAACATAGGGATCTGTGCCCATATCGATGCGGGTAAGACCACACTTACGGAACGGGTTCTTTTCTACACGGGCAGCATTCACAAGATGGGCGAAGTGCACGAGGGCACCACGGTAACGGATTGGATGGAGCAGGAGAGAGAGCGTGGAATCACGATCACCTCAGCCGCGACGACCTGTTTCTGGCCGGTGAAAGAGGATACGGGAATTGTTAAGGCTTTCGAAAAAACAAAGAACCGAATCAATATTATCGATACTCCGGGCCACGTCGATTTTACAGCGGAAGTAGAGCGTTCCTTACGGGTGTTGGATGGTGCGATCGCCGTATTTTGCGGGGTGGCGGGAGTTCAGCCGCAGAGCGAAACGGTGTGGCGCCAAGCGAACAAGTACGGAGTTCCGCGGATCGCGTTTGTCAACAAGATGGATCGGACGGGAGCAGATTTTGAAAAAGCCTTAGGTGAAATGAAGACGAAATTAGGCGCGAATGCCTGGCCAATCTTGATTCCCCTCGGCAAGGAAGATTACCTCAAGGGGGTGATCGATATCATTAATCAGAAAGCCATCGTCTATACGGACAGCAAGGAATTGGGTTCGACCTATGCGATTGAGGAGATTCCGGCGGAGCATCAGGAGATGGCGAAACAGAAATTAGAGGAGTTGATTGAGGCGATTGCGGATGTGGATGAGGAGGTGGGGAACATGTTCTTGGAGGAGAAGAGACCCACGAGCAAGCAACTGAAGGAAGCGGTTCGTCGGGCAACCTGCTCGAATAAGTTTGTACCCGTGGTCGGTGGTTCTGCTTTTAAAAACAAAGGGGTACAAACTTTGGTGGATGCGGTGATTGAATATCTTCCCAGCCCGATCGACATTCCTCCGGCCATTGGGCATAGCACAGAAAACCCCGAAGAGAGAATCCCCGTCAAAGTGGACGATAATGCAAAATTCTGCTCGTTGGCCTTCAAGCTCTGGACCGATCCCTTTGTGGGCAAGCTGATCTTTTTCAGGGTTTATGCGGGCAAGCTGAGCAAGGGCGAGTTCATTTATAATTCACGCACGGGGAAAAGGGAACGGGTGAGTCGACTGATCCAAATTCAGGCGGACAAGCGGGAGGATATCGACACGGTTTTTGCGGGTGATATTGCCGCGACGGTCGGATTAAAGGATATCGCCACGGGTGATACATTGCGCAACGAGGACTTAGAAATCACCCTTGAGCCACCCAGTTTTCCCGAACCGGTTATCTCGATGGCGGTGGAACCGAAGACCAAGGGAGATCGTGAAAAAATGGGCGAAGCTCTTCAGCGTCTTTCCGAAGAAGATCCGACTTTCCAGGTTCAGAGCAACGAGGAAACAGGTCAGACCATCATCAAAGGGATGGGCGAGTTACATTTGGAAATTATTTGCGACCGTTTGAAGCGGGAATTCAGCGTGGAGACAAATTCCGGCGCTCCGCAGATCGCTTATCGTGAGACGATTACGAAGAGCTCGGGTGGGGAAGGCAAGCTGATCAAGCAGTCCGGCGGTCGGGGCCAATATGGTCACGTGATCCTCCAAGTGGAGCCGCAAGAGCGTGGCAAGGGAATTACCGTGGACAACAAGGTGACGGGTGGAAATATTCCCAAGGAATACATCCCGGCGGTCAAAAAGGGTGTGCAAGAGGCTTTGCTTAATGGGGTACTGCACGGAAGTCCGGTTATCGACATGAAGATCGAGATTATGGACGGCTCGTACCACGAGGTGGATTCCAACGAGTTAGCGTTCAAGATGGCGGCTATTTTTGCGGTCAAGGATGCGATGCAAAAAGCGGGTCCCATTCTGTTGGAGCCGATTATGTCGGTGGAGTGTTCGACTCCGGATGAGTACCAAGGCGATATTTTGGGTGATATTAACCGGCGCCGGGGAAAAATTATGAACGTGGACTCGAAGAACCTGACCTCGGTGGTGAAGGCAGAAGTTCCTTTGGCGGAAATGTTTGGTTATGTGAATACGATCCGATCTCTTTCCCGTGGCCGGGCGGCCTATTCGATGGAGCCGTCCCACTTTGAACAGGTTCCGTCGAGCGTTCTCGCGCAAGTCACCCAACAAAAGAAAGGTTAATCTATGGCCACTACCCGCATCCGCATTCGCCTCAAATCATTTGATTTCCGTCTCTTGGATAAAGCGGCCGGTGAGATCTCGGAGACGGCATCTCGGACGGGCTCCCGCGTGGCCGGACCAATTCCTTTGCCGACCAAGATCGAGCGGTACACGGTGAATCGCTCTCCTCATTGCGACAAGAAGAGCATGGACCAGTTTGAGATCCGTACCCACAAACGTTTGCTCGATATTCTCGAACCTTCAGGAAAAACGGTGGACGAACTTAAAAAATTAAACCTGCCTGCTGGGGTGGACATCACGATCAAGATCTAAAGGAGTACCTGACGATGATTGAGAGATTTGGCATGATTGGGAAAAAGGTGGGGATGACTCGGATCTATGACGATCAGGGTCTGGCCACGGCCGTGACGGTGATCTCGGCGGAGATCAACACGGTGTACGAACTTCGCACTCCTGAGAAAAATAAGGTGAAAGCAGTGGTGATGGGAATGGGAGAGCGCAAAAGCTCGAGGACAAATAAGCCACAACGAGTCGCCTTTGAAAAAGCAGGTCGAAAAAATCCACTTTTCTTGCGTCAGTTTCGCGCAGCTCCGGCAGATCTTGCGGTGGGCACCGAAGTTGCCGTGACTCGATTTAAGGCAGGTCAACTCGTCGACGTGTACGGACTTTCCAAGGGGAAAGGCTTTCATGGCGTGATGCGGAAACATAATTTTGCCGGTCAAGCGGATGCGCACGGATCGACGACACATCGCCGAAATGGTTCCATCGGTTGCCGATCGACCCCCGGACGTGTTTATAAAAATGCGGGCATGCCTGGGCATTTGGGCTTGGACAACTGTACGATTCAGAATTTGAAGGTCATGCAAGTCAGGGAAGTGGAAAAGCTCCTTTTGGTTCGCGGGGCGATTCCTGGTGCGAACGGGAGTGTGGTCATTGTACGGGATGCGAAAAAAGTGGCCTTGAAGGCTTAATTGTATGGCCAAAGCAAAAACCATTGACCTGACTGCCGCCGAGAAAGCCCTCGGGGTTGAGCTTTTTAAGGATCGTCGTGCCAGCCAAGCGTTGCATGAAGCAGTGACGGCATATCGTGCGGCACGTCGGTCGGGCACTCATTCGACCAAGACGAAAGCAATGGTGGATCTTTCGGGTGCGAAGCCGTGGAATCAAAAGGGAACGGGACGTGCCCGTGCGGGATATAAATCTTCCCCCGTCTGGCGTGGGGGTGGTGTTGCTTTTGGCCCTCATCCGCGCAGCTATCGAAAAGACATTCCAAAGACCGTTCTGCGGACGGCCCTCCGTCGTGCGATCAGTGATTTGGCCACCCAAGGAAAACTACACAGTGGTTTGGTTCCTAGTCTCAAAGCACCCAAAACAAAGGAACTGATTGCTTGGTTGAAGGATGCAGGATTGCCTTTGTCGGTTCTTTTGATTTTAGGGAAACCGGAAAGCACACTTTTGAAAGCTGCCCACAACCTTCGTGAAGTGGATGTTCGCCCTGCTCGTGAGGTCAACGCCGAGGATCTACTGCGTCGCCGCATGGTCTGGGTTTCAGAGGAGGCCTGGAAAGAGCTGGGCACACGACTCAACGCGGGTTCGAAGGAGGCCAAGACATCATGAGACAACCGACAGAAGTCATCCTGACACCTAGGATTTCGGAGAAGGGGAATCGGTTAGCGACCTCCCATAATCAGTATCTTTTTGACGTAGCCCCCGATGCGACAAAACTCGAAATCCGTCAGGCAATCACGGCACTTTTTGGAAAAAAGGTCCTCCGAGTGAATACCATGCGGCGGGCCGGCAAATCGAGGCGCTCCCGTCGAGGAGAGCCCGGTCGCACCAATCACGGCAAACGAGCGATCATCACCCTGGCAGAGGGCCAGAAGATTGAGTTGGTCTAGGAGAATTATTATGGCCTTAAAAGAATTTCGTCCTCTGACCCCTTCCTTGCGGTTCACCCAGCTACACGACTTTAGTGAGCTGACCCGAGGTTCTGCGCCGGAACGCAGTTTGATGGAAATCAAACGCCGCACAGGTGGTCGGAACGCCCATGGCCGCACGACTTCGCGGCATCGTGGAGGTGGTCACAAGAAGCAGTTTCGAATCATCGAGTGGAATCGCCGCAAACGGACCAAGGCAGGCAAAGTGATCGGAATTCAGTACGATCCAAATCGTTCCGCTCGTATTGCTCTGATTGACTACGGATCGAAGGAGAAAGCTTATATTTTGGCTCCGGAAGGACTCAAGGTGGGAGGAACGGTAGCCGCGGGAGCGAATGTTCCGGCAGAAGTGGGCAATGCCTTGCCATTGCGGCTGATTCCCCAAGGTTTGCCTTTGCACAACATTGAAATGGTTCCCGGACGGGGGGCTCAGATGGTTCGCTCCGCTGGGGCCGCTGCGATCTGCACCGCGATCGATAAGGATTATGCGTTGGTGCGTCTTCCCTCGGGCGAACTTCGCCGGTTGCACGCAGATTGTTACGCAACGGTTGGCCAAGTCGGTAATGTGGCCCACGAAAAGGTGAGTTTAGGAAAAGCGGGTCGGGCCCGATGGTTAGGACGTCGGCCTCATACTCGTGGTATGGTGATGAATCCGGTGGATCATCCGATGGGCGGAGGCCAGGGCAAAAGCAAGGGGGGTGGAGGTCGTCAGCATCCTGTTTCGCCTTGGGGACAGTTGGCCAAGGGATTGAAGACTCGTCACCGTCACAAGACATCGAGCCGGTTTATTGTTGAGGACCGGAGAAAGAAGAGATCGTCATGAGTCGTAGTCTAAAAAAAGGTGCTTTTATTGATGACCATTTGTTGGTCAAGGTGCAAAAAATCGGGTCTGGGGCGAAGAAGCCGATCAAGACCTGGTCGCGGCGCTCCATGATTTCGCCCGAATTTGTCGGCCACACTTTTCTCGTGCACAACGGGAAAGCATTCAACCCTGTTTTCGTAACTGAAAATATGGTGGGTCATCGGCTGGGGGAATTTTCACCAACTCGAATCTTTAAAAAGCACGGTGGGCACACCGAGAAGGTGACTAAATAATGAATTTCCTTCTGCTGCTTGGTTTCTTGGTCTCGGGAAACATGCTCTCGGCGGGAAAGTCGCTGCGACCCGATGAGCTGTTGATGGCGCAAGCGGAGGCGAAAGCTTATCGCGCAGCCTGGCTCGAATTGCAGAGACGGGACGAGATTCTGGGGATCGCAGCTTTAAGTAACGACGTGCGAGACAGTCATGACCAGATCGCCCGCCTTTCCGGGGAGCTGATCCGGGCGGAGCGCTTTGCGAAGGAACTGGCGGAGCAAACGAAAATAGTTTTGGACGCGGCGGCGAACTGGGCAGGGGAGCCGATTCCGGCGAAGAAGGCGGCTGCTCGAGCCGAGTTCGAATCGGCCAAACGTGCCCTGAGCGAACTGGCCAAGAATAATCAACCCCGCTCCCTCGCTCGCGGTTTGACCGACGCCCAAGTCGTGGCCGTGGATCGGGATCAGCAGGCTCTGGTTCTGAATTTGGGCCGAAGCCAAGGAGCGAAAGAGGGAATGCCGTTTCGAATTTTGAGAGGAGATAAGGTTTTGGGGACGTGTCGTTTGCTTGAGGTGCGGGAATTGATTTCGGCGGGGTTACCGGAGCAGTTGAATGATGGGGTACAAATTCAAGTGGGGGACCGTGTGTCGGTCTTGGCGCAAAAATGAGCACTGAAATACGCACGGCGCGAGCCGAAATGAAGTACGCGCGGATGTCCGCTTTTAAGATTCGGGACATTGCCCGCGCGATGAGGGGATTGACGGTGAAAGAGGCCGATGCTCGGCTTAGTTTTGCCCCCCAAAAGTCCGCCCGTTTGTTGCTCCAGACTTTGCGTTCGGCCGTAGCCAACGGGGAGAACAACCATTCGATCCCAGCGGACAAACTTAAGGTCCATGAAGTCATGGTCGGAGAGGGTACCACCTTCCATCGTTTTCAACCGAAAGCACGTGGGAGCGCGGGTCCGATTCGGAAACGAACCAGTCATATTCGGATTACTCTGCGCGAGCTCACCCCAGAAGAGGCGGCTCCTGTGAAAAAGGAAAAGAAAGGGACGAAGGCGAAAGCCGAGTCGAAGGCATAGAACGTTATGGGACAAAAGACACATCCGATGGGATTCCGCTTACCGCTCCGGCGCAACTGGAGCTCGGTCTGGTACGCCAATAAGAAAAACTACCCGATCTTCTTGCATGAAGATTTCCAAATCCGTGCCTTTATCAAAAAGCGTTTGGAAAGTGCTGCCATTTCGAAAGTGGTCATTGAGCGCGCCTCGAATCGTGTCCGGGTGACCCTCCACACCGCTCGTCCTGGGTTGGTCATCGGCCGGAAGGCCAGCGAGCTGGACAAGCTTCGCGAAGATACACAGGCGCTGACCCCGAATCGTGAGTTGTTGATCGATGTGAAAGAGATCAAGAATCCCGAGTTGGACGCTCAACTGGTGGCGGAGAATATTGCGGTTCAGCTGGAACGTCGTGTTTCTTATCGCCGAGCGATGAAGAAGGCTTTGCAGACCACGCTTGATTTCGGTGCGGCTGGGGTGAAGGTGCGAGTCGGCGGTCGACTCGGTGGGGGTGAAATCGCGCGGACGGAGCAGTATCATGAGGGGAAAGTCCCTTTGCACACCCTTCGGGCGAACATCGACTACGGTTTTGCCGAGGCTCACACGGTGGCCGGAAAAATTGGCATCAAGGTGTGGATCTGTTTACCGGAGGAGTCGGCCTAAACGGCTGGGAGGAACATTATGGCTCTTGTCCCCAAACGAGTAAAATTTAGGAAAACCCAGCGAGGAAGCCGCAAAGGCTTTGCCACGCGTTGCATTACTTTGGCTTTTGGTGCCTTTGGGTTGCAGTCGCTCGATCGTTGCTGGCTGACGAACATTCAGATTGAAGCGGCCCGGGTTGCGCTGACCCGAAACATGAATCGGAAGGGAAAATTGTGGATTCGGATTTTCCCAGACAAGTCGGTCACGGCCCGGCCTCCGGAAACGCGGATGGGTAAGGGCAAAGGGCAGCCTGAGTTTTGGGTGGCAGTTATCAAGCCAGGGACTATCCTTTTTGAGCTCGACGGTCTTTTGGAGGCCGACGCGAAGGAGTGTTTCCGACTGGCCGCCAGCAAGTTGCCGATGGCCACTCGTTTCATTACCCGAGAAAGGAAGTTAGTATTTTGAAGATTGAAGAATTTCGTGGGTTAAAACCCGCTGAGTTGGATCGCAAGGCGGAGGAACTTCGCCGAGAGCGGTTCCAGCTTCGTATTCAACAGCAGGTCGGACAGGTGGAAAAACCGAGCCGTCTGCGGGAAATACGGAAGACGATCGCACGCATTGAAACGGCGCGTTCGCAATCCCGCTTGAGTACGGCGACAAAAGGAAAGTCATGAGCGAGGTACCGGTTAAGACGAGCGTTCTGAAAGAACGGGTGGGTGAGGTGGTTTCGGCCAAGATGGAAAAAACCATCGTGGTTCGAGTTGAACGCCGCATGCCTCACCCGAAGTACAAAAAAATCATTCGCCTGCAGAAAAAATTTTATGCGCATGACGAGGAAAAAAAAGCCAAGCAGGGGGACACCGTACGGATTATCGAGTGTCGCCCTTTGAGTCGATTAAAGCGTTGGACCTTAGTGGAAGTTGTGAAAAAAGCGGAAGCACCTTTGGAGGTCGTGGTATGATCCAAATTCGCTCTTGGCTGAATATTGCCGACAACACGGGTGCCCGTAAGGCCACGATGATCGGGGTGATTGGTCGGAAGACCCTGATCGCCAGAATCGGGGACATTGTGACGGCCAACGTAAAGGAAGCGGCTCCGGATGGAACCGTAAAAAAAAGTGAAGTTGTTCGGGCAGTGATCGTGCGCACCAAATATCCGATTCGTCGGAATGATGGTTCGTATCTTCGCTTCGACAGTAACGCCGCCGTGATTATTGATAAGGACTCGAATCCACGCGGAACGCGTATTTTCGGACCTGTCGCCCGTGAATTGCGTGAAAAAAACTTCATGAAGATCGTTTCCCTCGCTCCGGAGGTTCTCTAAAAATTATTTTATGAATCGATTTCACGTTCATAAAGGGGATGAGGTTGTGGTGATCAGCGGCTCGCAAAAGGGGCGTAAGGGGAGGATTCTGGAGGTGAAGACCGACTCCTTCCGCGCGCTGATTGAGGGAGTGAATCTAATCAAGAAGCATGTGCGTCCGACCCAGGACAATCCCAAGGGCGGCGTGATGGAGCGGGAAGGCACGATTCATATTTCCAACCTGCGGTTAGTCAATCGTCCGAAGGCCGCTCGCACGGAGAAAAAGAAAAAGGAAAGTAAGAGAAAGAAGTAGGCCATGGAAAACGACCTAAAAGTTCATTATTTGAAAAGTGTCGTGCCCGCGATGATGAAAAATCGTGGCTACGTCAATCTTCACCAAGTTCCGAAACTGGAAAAAATTGTTTTGAAC
Source organism: Verrucomicrobia subdivision 6 bacterium BACL9 MAG-120507-bin52 (assembly GCA_001438005.1). Lineage (GTDB taxonomy): Bacteria > Verrucomicrobiota > Verrucomicrobiia > Methylacidiphilales > Verrucolacustridaceae > Verrucolacustris. Next base: position 31,839 of record LIBO01000001.1, read on the forward strand.
TGCTCCGTGGGTTCGCTGACCGATATCAAGGTGGCGCTGGAGGATGCGGTGCATGATCTGACGATGATCACGGGGCAAAAGCCCATCAAGACAAAGTCGAAAAAGAGCATATCGAACTTCAACCTCCGCCTGCATCAGGAGATTGGGTGCAAGGTGACCTTACGGGGCAAGATCATGTATGATTTTCTTCTTCGTTTTATTCGAGCCGCACTGCCCCGGATCCGTGACTTTCGCGGTATTCCGAACGGTGGTTTTGATGGTCGGGGCGGCTATACCTTGGGAGTCAAGGATCACTCGATTTTCCCTGAGATCGAAATTGACCGAGTGAAAAGAAATCTGGGCTTTGATGTCACTTTTGTGACTTCGGGCAAAGACCGGGAGGAAACTCGGGAAATGCTTTCTTTGATGGGAATGCCTTTCATCGTGAGAACCCAAGACGCCGCCAAGACCGGCAATAAGGAGACGACAGATGGCCAAGAAGTGTTGGCGGCTTAAGCAGAAAAAGACCCCTAAGTTTTCGACCCGGAAATACAACCGGTGTTCGATTACTGGACGGCGTCGTAGTTATATTCGTCGCTTTGGAGTGAGTCGTATCCAATTTCGCGAGATGGCGCTCCGCGGTGAAGCGCCGGGCGTGACGAAAGCGAGCTGGTAGTTTATGGTGACGGACCCTCTAGCTGATTTCCTGACGCAGATCCGAAATGCCTCGACCGCAGGGTTGAAGACGGTCAAGGCGAAGCACTCGAAGATGCGGGGCAGCGTCTTATCCATTCTGAAAAAGGAAGGTTTCATCGAGGACTTCGAGTTAAAGAAAGACGGAGAGCACACGGATTTTCATATTGCGATGAAAACGGGAACGGTTCGAAGTGGGAAGGCGATTACTTGCATCCGTCGCTTGTCGAAACCTGGTTTACGGCGCTATGTGGGGGCCAAAGAGATTCCGAGGTATTTAGGCGGTTTAGGTGTTTCGATCCTATCTACCCCGAAGGGTGTGATGTCAGGGGAAGAGGCCAAGAAGCAAAATGTAGGCGGGGAGTTGCTCCTCGTGGTTTGGTAATATGTCCCGCGTAGGCAATCAACCCGTTTTGGTCCCCGCCAACGTCAAAGTGGCGATGCAGGGGAGAAATCTCAAGGCGGAGGGACCGAAGGGGAAGCTCTCCTTGGACCTGCCCCCGATGATCAGTGCGACCTTGGATGCAGGAAAAATTCAACTCACGCGGGACAATGAGGAGCGGATGGCGCGCTCGTTGCACGGCTTGACTCGCAGTCTGGTACAAAATGTGGTGACGGGAGTGAGCGTAGGGTACAGCAAGAATTTAGAAATTCATGGCGTTGGTTTTAAGGCCAATGTTCAAGGCAAAAAACTGGTTCTGAATTTAGGGAAATCCCATCCGATCGAGTATCCGCTGCCCGCCGAAATTAAGGTTACGGTAACGGACAATACTCGTCTCCTGGTGGAAGGTTCCGACAAGCAGCTTGTTGGGGCAGTTTGTGCAGATATTCGTGGATATGCTCCTCCGGAACCGTACAAGGGCAAAGGGGTGCGTTACGCGGGCGAAACGATCCGCCGAAAGGAAGGCAAGACTGCGCAAAGCAAGTCTGCCTAATACTTATCTATGCCGAATCCATCCAAATTACGTCGGGAGCGACGAGTTCGAATCCACAAAAGGATTCGCCTTCGTCTCCGTGGTGACGCAACGAAGCCACGTCTTTGCGTATCTTTCAGTGGCAAAAATATTTACGCTCAAGTCGTTGATGATAGTGCCGGAAAGACTTTAGCTTCCGTTTCGACTTTGGAAGAGTCCCTGATGAAAGGGATTCGGGCAAACGTGGCCGGCGCGGCCAAAATGGGCAAAGAGGTAGCCGAGCGTGCCTCGAAAAAAGGAATTTCCGCTGTGGTGTTCGATCGCGGCGGCTTTTTGTATCATGGTAAGGTGAAAGCCTTTGCCGAGGCGGCTCGGCAAGCTGGCTTAAAATTCTAAGAGGTATAAGGAATGAGCGAAGTAACCCCCACTGTTGAAGAACCTATCCTTCCCGCGGAAGTGATTACAGAAAAAGCGTTTTCCAAGACGTCTGAATTCATTCCGAAGTCGGAACCGACCACCAATCGGCGGGAGCGAACACGGACGCCTTCCGATATGTTTGAGAAGGTCGTCTTTGTGAATCGTTGTGCCAAGGTGGTCAAGGGCGGTCGCCGTTTTAGTTTTAGCGCGCTTCTGGTGGTTGGAGACAAAAAGGGGAAGGTGGGGGTTGGTTTTGGGAAAGCGCGAGAGGTGTCGGAGGCCATCCGCAAGGGGACCGAAAACGCCAAGAAGAATCTTTTTGCCTATAACATTGGACCCAGCACGTTGCCCCATGAAGTGAATGGCTCGTTTGGAGGAGGTCGTGTTCTCCTTCGCCCTGCTTCCCTCGGAACGGGGCTCATCGCAGGGGGTGGTGTTCGGTCTGTCTTAGAGGCAGCCGGGGTCAAAGATGTTTTGGCGAAATCGATGGGATCGAGTAACGCGGCCAACGTGGTGAAGGCTACGGTGGATGCTCTGTCGAAATTACGCACGAGAACCCAGATTTTTGAGCTGCGGGGCAAAAAGCGTCCGCCAAGGCCAGCGGCAGTTGAGGTGTCCTCATGAGCACGACAGTTCCTCGGCCCGGAGCGCGGCATCGGCGCAAGCGCCTTGGTTCGGGCGAGAGCTCGGGTAAAGGAAAGACGTCAGGTAAAGGGCACAAAGGGCAGAAAGCGCGTTCGGGCGGTAGTTTGCGGCTCGGATTCGAAGGAGGACAGATGCCTTTGATTCGTCGGATTCCGAAGCGTGGCTTCAACAATGCGGTCTTCACGCAGAGGTTCGCGCCGGTGAATTTGAACAGCCTAGATCTTTTCTCGGACGGGGCGAAAGTGGATGAGGCCGCCTTGCGTCAGGTGGGATTGGTCAAGGGGGATTGGGCGGGCATTAAGATTCTTGGTGGTGGAAAACTGAAACCTAAAAATCTGATCCTTGAAGTGCACGCGGCCAGCGGTTCGGCCAAAAGCGCTCTTGAGGCAGCGGGTGCCAAAGTCACCCTGCTGAAGTCATAGTCCGGCCAAGGGTTTTTTTGGGCCATGCTCCACGCCCTCTTTAACTGTTTCAAGATTCCGGAACTCCGGCATCGGATTATTTTTACCCTTGCCCTCATTGTGGTGGTTCGGATCGGGGCATCGATCCCGTGTCCTGGGATCAATCCTTTGGTTTTGGGTGAATTTTTTCGTCAGGTAGTCGACCAGCAGGATCAGGGAAGTGTCATTGGGCTTTTCAACCTCTTCAGCGGGGGTGCGCTGGAAAATTGCGCAATCTTTTCCTTAACGATCATGCCTTACATCAGTGCCAGCATTGTCATGCAGTTGGCGACAGGGGTGATCCCTTCGCTCGGTAAGTTGGTTCGGGAGGAGGGTGGGCGTCAAAAAATTACACAGTACACAAGGTTCGGCACGTTGGTTCTCTGTGTCGTGCAGGGGTACTTGTTGGCGACCAGCTTTGAGAATCCTACACAAATTCCGATCTTTTCTGGCATCGATCAAGTTATCCAAAAGTTGGGGCCTTTGGTTCCCGAACCAGGAATCGCCTTCCGTGCCATGACAGTGATTACCCTTACGGCGGGAACGATGCTGTTAATGTGGATTGGAGAGCAGGTAACTGAGAAGGGGATCGGAAACGGCATTTCGCTCGTCATTACGGTCGGAATTGTCGCACGTTTACCGGCGGCTCTGGTGGCGGGCTGGCAGGTGTTTGTTCCTCCGGCGGGCAGTGGTCGTGAACCCATCAGCCCTTTCATCTTGTTCCTTTTGCTGGCGTTTCTCTTTGTGGTCATTGCCTCCACGATTGCGCTGACGCAGGCGCTGCGGAAGGTCAGTGTTCAGTATGCGAAACAGGTGCGCGGCAATCGGGTGTATGGAGGCCAGACCTCCTTTTTGCCTTTGAAGGTGAACTATGCCGGAGTGATGCCGATCATCTTTGCCAATGCGATCCTGCTCTTTCCGGCAAGCATCATTGGATTTCTTTTCCCCGGCTCACCCACCGCGAATCGGATTGCAGCCGCTTTGGCCACCGGGACACTTCATTATGTTTTGTACGCGGGAATGATCTTTTTCTTCTCCTACTTCTGGGTGGCGATGGTCTTCAATCCAATCCAGATTGCGGACGACATGAAGCGGCATGGTGGTTTTATCCCTGGAATTCGACCCGGGGAAACGACGGCGCAGTTTTTGGATTATGCAATGACGCGTCTCACGTTTGCCGGAGCGATTTTTCTCACGGCCTTGGCAGTGTTACCAATGTTGGTTCAGAATTTTCTTGGGGTACCGAGCATCACGGCACAATTCTTCGGGGGCACCGGATTACTGATCATCGTTGGCGTGATGTTGGATACGATGCGCCAAGCGGAGACCTATCTTCTGCAGAGACACTACGACGGGTTTTTGAAGAAGGGTCGAATCAAAGGCCGGACCTCGGGCAGTGTGGGCGGAACGGCGCAGACGATTTCGGAGCGGCAAATCGCTTGGCTATTGGTTTTGATCGCGATTATCGCTTTGGGCGGAATCGTGCTGTCGCTGCGATAGGGCCCCTCGGGCCATGCCCACAATTCCGATTAAGGACGCCGCCGGGATCGCTGGTATGCGCGCCAGTTGCCGGTTGGCGCGGATGATTTTAGAGGAGCTGGTCAACCGACTGGAGCCAGGGCGAACCACCGGGGAGGTCGATCGGTGGGCCGGGGAGGTCATCGCGAAGAGTGGAGCAAGGAGTGCTTTTCTTGGGTACCGAAAATTCCCCGGGCAGCTGTGTATTTCGGTAAATGAGGAGGTGGTTCATGGAATCGGTGGCTCCCGTCGATTGGCCTATGGGGATGTGGTGAAGTTGGATGTGGGAATTATTTTAGACAACTGGGTTGGGGACACGGCCACCACTGTGGGAATTGGGGCGATCACACCCTCGAGGCAGCGTCTTTTAGAGAGGACGGAAGCCGCGCTCTTGGCGGGTATCGCGGCCGCTCGGGGAGGCAACAAGCTGGGGGAGATATGTCAGGCGGTGGAAAGTACGGTAAGGAAGGCGGGATACAGTGTGGTGAAGGAGTTTGTCGGGCATGGGGTGGGGCGAAAACTTCACGAAGAACCCCAAATTCCAAATTTCGGAAAAGCAAATTCCGGTCCTGTTCTTCGTCCTGGGATGACCTTAGCGATTGAGCCGATGGTGAATGAGGGCACTGAGGAAATTCGAATTTTAAAAGATGGTTGGACTGCGGTGACGGCCGATCGAAGGGATTCCGCCCACTTTGAACATGTGGTTTTAGTGACCGAGGGGGATCCTGAAATCTTAACAACATCTCCATCAGCAGGTTGCGACACAAAGGCAGTCGCATCTGTATCGACAAGCTAAAAGGGCAGGAAATCAGTGCAGATATCTTTGAGAGAAAAGGGCTTGCCTAGATCATACTAGTTCGATAATATTTCAGACTATTTATTCTATGAGAGTACGAGCATCTGTGAAACGTCGCACGAGTGACTGCCAAGTGGTACGTCGTCGCGGTCGTATCTATATCATCAACAAAAAGAACCCGCGGTTGAAGCAGAGGCAGGGATAAAGTATGCCGCGTGTTTTAGGTGTGGATATTCCCGGGGAAAAGAGGGCTGAGTTTAGTCTTCGTTATGTCTATGGATTGGGCGCCACGCGGGCGCGGCAAGTGGTCGAGGAAGCAGAAATTCCGACAGATTTACGAGCCAAAGATTTAACCGATCAGCAGATCAATCGGATTATCGGAGTGATTCAACGGAATCGTTTTTTGATCGAGGGAGATTTACGGCGAGACACGCAGCAGAATTTGAAGCGGCTGCAAACGATCAACTGTTATCGCGGGATTCGGCATCGCAAAGGTTTGCCCGTCCGTGGACAACGGACCTCGACCAATGCCCGTACCCGTAAGGGACCGAGAAAGACGGTGGGTGTGATCCGTAGTAAGGACACGAAAGCGGCCAAGACCTAAATCGTATGAGCGAGAACGAAAAAAAGCCTGACCCGAAACCTACCGCCCAGCCCGAGGCCAAGGCCAAGGGCCCTGCCCCCGAGGGTGGTAAATCGAAAAAGCCAAAAGGCAGCAAGCCTTCGGGTGGAGGGAAAGACGGCGCGAAAAAAGAGGAGGTGATCCTCGCTCCCGAAAGCCTGACTTTGGATGGTTTGGAGGATGCATCGAAGATCAAGATTCCGAAGATCAAAGGTGCGAAGCAGATTCAGAATGGTGTGGCGCATATTTTGGCGACCTTCAACAACACGGTCGTTTCGATTACGGATTTGAAGGGAAATGTGATTGCTTGGTCGAGCGCGGGGAAAATGGGTTTTCGGGGTTCGAAAAAGTCGACCGCTTATGTGGCTCAAGTGGTAGCCCAGGATGCCAGTCGCCAAGCGATGGCGCACGGTTTGAAGGAAGTGGAAGTGCGGGTCAAGGGACCAGGCATGGGTCGGGAATCGGCCGTGCGGGCGCTGCAGGCGGTTGGCTTGGAGGTGAGTATGATTCGGGACGTGACCCCTGTTCCCCACAACGGATGTCGGATGCGCAAGGCGAGAAGGGTTTAAAGGATAATTTTATGGCACGTTATACCGGCTCGAGAGACAAAATTAACCGTCGATTTGGCCAACCAATTTTCGGCCCTTCCAAGGCTTTAGAGCGTCGGAATTTCCCTCCTGGTGTTCACGGAGCCAAGGGTCGCAGAAAGCAGTCTGACTTTGCCATTGCCGTCGGGGAAAAGCAGAAGATGAAGTACAGCTACGGAATTTTGGAAAAGCAGTTCCGCTTGTATTACCAGAAGGCGGTGCAGAGCCGTGGTGTTACGGGGGAAAAATTACTCCAACTCTTGGAAACGCGCTTGGACAGTATTGTGGATCATCTGGGCTTTGCCTCTACGAGGCGCAGTGCCCGCCAGATGGTTTCGCATGGGCACATCGCGGTGAATGGTAAAAAAGTATCGATTCCGAGTTACGGTTGCCGTGCAGGAGATGTGGTCGAGGTTCGGGATAATCCAAAATCGCGCCAACTTGGGACCAATGCTTTAGAAAAAAGCCAAATCCGCCCCGTGCCGGATTGGCTGACCTTGAATAAAGAGCAGTTTAAAGGAACCCTGACACGAATTCCGACTCGAGAAGAACTGAATCCGGTGGCCAACGAACAGTTGGTCGTCGAGCTTTACTCTCGTTCGTAAAACAGCTTCATCGCCCGCTACCGGCGATGAAAACAAACCAAAAAATAGAATCGGCCGTCGGTCCCTTTCCCAGGTAGCGGGGGAGGGGAAACCCGGCCGGAAAGAGAGAAAAGATTATGCCACTACGACTCGGACGATTCGAACTGCCCAATCGGCTGCAAAAGAATGAAGAAACCGCCACAGAGACTTATGCCCAATTTACGGCGGAGCCTTTTGAGGCTGGCTATGGAACCACCTTAGGCAACTCTCTGCGCCGCGTCCTGCTGAGCTCGCTCGAGGGTGCCGCCATTACGAGCGTAAAAATCGCTGGGGTGCAGCATGAATTCAGCACGATCGAGCACGTGGTGGAAGACATCACCGAGATCGTTTTGAACCTGAAGAAATTAAAATTTAAGCTTCCGAACCGTGAACCCCGTCTTTTGACCCTCAAGGTGAATAAGGAGGGACCGGTGACTGCTTCCGATATCGAATTGGACGCCGGGATTGAAGTCTTGAATCCTAAAGAGGTGATTTGCACTTTGGACAAGAAAGCGAAGTTCGAGGCTGAATTTGAAGTTCGCGTGGGTCGCGGGTATGCCACTTGGGAAGACAACAAGCGGGAAGATTCCCCCATCGGCCTAATCCCGGTGGATTCTCTTTTCTCTCCTGTAACCAAGGTGAAGTATGAGGTGAAGAATACTCGTGTCGGCCAACGCACCGATTACGACAAGCTCGTGCTCGAGCTGTGGACGGACGGTCGCCTAACGCCGGACGAGGCCTTGCTGCATTCGGCGGGCATTTTGCGTCATCACCTGGATATCTTTGCCAACTTTGACAAAGAGCCGATTGAGTTTGAAGATGTGAAATTTGAGGCGCCGGTGGAAAACACAGCCTTGAAAAAGCTATTGGCAATGAGCGTCAACGAGATCGAGCTCTCGGTGCGTGCGGCCAATTGCCTGAACAATGCCAATATCACGACAGTAGGAATGTTGGCCCTGAAGTCGGAAGCGGAGATGTTGAAGTATCGCAACTTCGGGAAGAAATCCCTCAATGAGATCAAGGATAAGTTGACCTCCTTGGGTTTATCCTTGGGAATGAAGTTTGATGCGTCGATGTTAACAATTCCTGTGGCCCCCGTGGAAGCGG
>LIBO01000002.1 GCA_001438005.1 Verrucomicrobia subdivision 6 bacterium BACL9 MAG-120507-bin52
TGCACTGAACCCCCGTGTTCCCGCGCAATTCTTTGCACAATCATCAGGCCCAGTCCTGTCCCCCCTTGTCGCATCGTAAAGAACGGGCTCCCCAAATGAGGCAGGTTTTCCGCCGAGATTCCTGGGCCGTTGTCGCGACATTCGAAAACCCAAAAATCACCCTCTTGCTGAATTTGAATTCCGATCAGCCCTTGTTCCCCCACCGCCTGCATGGCATTGCGGACCACGTTGTAGATCGCCTGCTTCATCTGCTCTCGATCCATCGGAACTCCTAACATCACAGGACTTACTTTTTTTTCGAGCAAGATCCCCCGATCCTTTAGCTCTACCTCTAAAGGCAAAAGAGCTTCCTCCAAAACCGCCGCTGGGTTCTCCACTGTTTTGGTCAGCGGTTGAGGTCGAATCGCCCGCAGGAACTGCGTGATTAACCCATCCAACCGGCGAACCTCCTGCTGACAAACCCGAATCGAGTCTCCCACCCTCTCCGCCCGCTCCCCCGATAAACCCGCGACCTCTTTCGCCATAATCTGAAGATGAAGATGAAGGTTGTTCAGAGGATTTCCCAGCTCGTGGGCAACCCCTGCTGCCAATAAGGTCAACGCCTCGACCCGACCTGCCTCCATCGCGTTTTGAGCCTCTCTGCGCTCTTGGGTGACATCATGAAAAATGGCCACATACAAACCCTCCATTCGCCCCGAACTCTCCAGCGGTACCAAGTAGTAATTTAAAATCCGACTTTCAGGGTAGGCTACCTCCAGCGTCCCTGAGGAAGCCCGCTGATCTCGTAAAAGCTTACGCCAATCCACCCCTCGAAGGCTCCTCGACAGGGTCCACCCTCCGAGTTCTTCCGATTCGGGCAGACCTAAAAGTCGTCCCGCAGCTTGATTTCGATATTTGATCTTTCCCTCTTCATCGACCACCACCACCCCCTCTTGCAAAGTGTTAAAGAGTGTCTCAAGAAATCCCTTATCCTCCGCTAGTCGTGACATTTGGGACTGGATTTCCCCCGACCCCAGCCGATCCGCTCTCTCCAGCAGTCGCTCTAAAAAGGAGGACTTCATGCCCGCCGCACCATCCTCAGAACCAACGCTTGAACTTCAGCCAAAGCCCCATCCCCAACATCATGGCCAGCGTCAGCCCCATCAAACCATAGTAGGCCGAGGGGTGACTCAATTCAGGCATGTGGCGAAAGTTCATCCCGTACCAAGAACCAATGACCACAGGGGGAATGGTTACCGCCGTCAGTGCGGTCAACACCTTGATCCCTTCATTCGCCTCGTGAGCCGAGCGATTCGTGTAAATATCAAACGCCACCATCATCCGATCATTACACCCTTGCAACCGATCATCCACGCGCGCCAATGCGTCCTGCACGTCTCGAAAATAAGGCAACATCAGGGCCCGGATCAATTTCGACTCGCCCCGCGCCAAACGGGAAATCACCTCCCGCTGCGGTCGCAAGGCTTGTCGCAAACTGGAAAGCCTCCTGCGCGCTCGTAAGATCCGTTTCGAAAGATCTTCCCGACGCACTCCCGAGAGGGCTTTTTCTTCCACCTCCTCCATGTCTTCCGTCAGAACTTCAACCACCGGCAAATAGGAGTCTGCCACCTGATCTAAAATCTGATGCGCCAGCCGATCAGCCCCGCGTGCTTGCTGGGCCGTGCCCTTCACCAGACGCTCCTTCAGGGTCGTGACCCCCGGAATCGGCTCCCGATGATACGTCACCAGGAACTCCTTCCCGAGGAATAGATTCAACTCCGAGATCTTTAACGTTTTTTCCGAGGTGATCGCCACACTGTGCATGATCATAAATAGGTGATCTTCATAATCCTCAATCTTCGGCAGCTCACTCAAGGTCACGCAGTCCTCGATCGCCAGCGGGTGAAATTCAAAGAGCAGCTCCAAAACCGATTTCGTTTCCTCCGGTGTCGGATGGGTCAGATCAATCCAAAGAATCAGACCCTTGTCCGCCCGAGCCAGACGCAGTGCCTCCATCTCCAAATTATGGCTGACCGGACGACCCTCACTAAATACGAACGACTCAATCACGAATCCAGTATCTCCCGATTTTCTGCATTCGTCCAAAGTTTTCCCTTCCCCCGAGAACATCCCGTCTCGATTCCTCACCACCTTCAGGTATCTTGCCTCATCATGAAAAAGCCTGTCCTTCTGCTCATCCGAGACGGTTGGGGCATCAACCCCGCTGGACGCTCGGGCGCCGAAAAACAGGGAGACGCCACCCTCCTGGCCTCCACCCCTGCCCACGATCAGCTCTACCGCGAGTACCCTATGTCCCGTCTGCAAGCCAGCGGACTCCAAGTCGGACTACCCGAGGGCCAAATGGGCAACTCCGAGGTCGGACACCTGAATCTGGGCGCTGGCCGAATCGTTTACCAAGAGCTCACCCGAATCAATCTTGCCGTGGCTGATCGCTCCCTTAAAAAAAACCCTGTCCTGCAGAAATGTTTTCAAGTCGCTCAAGGCAAGCGCCTCCACTTTCTTGGCCTCGTTTCCGATGGCGGCGTCCACTCCAACGTGGAACATCTCAACGCCCTCGTCCAACTCGCCTCCCAATCAGGCCACCGAGATATCATGGTCCACGCCATGACCGACGGGCGGGACTGCTCCCCTACCTCAGGCCACGCCTTCATCCAAAAACTGGAAGCACAGCTCGCCACCTGTCCCGGCGCCCGCCTGGCCACGATCATCGGACGCTACTACGCCATGGATCGGGACCGCCGCTGGGACCGAGTTCAGCTAGCCCGAGACCTTTTTGTCGATGGCAAAGGAGCCACGATCACATCCCCGACCAGTGCCATCGCCGAATTGTATGCCGCCGGTAAGACCGATGAATTTATCCCCCCACTCTCTTTGTTGGGCTCGGCCTCACCACTGATTCGCGACGGTGACACTCTCTTCTTCTTCAATTTCCGAGCAGATCGGATGCGTCAGATCGTCCGCGCGCTGGCCGACCCTAACTTTTCCGATTTCCCATCCCCCCATCGCCTGAAAGTTCAGGTATTCACCATGACTCCCTACGAGGCCGATTTCACCCAAATGGGTTTCCAACATCTTTTCACGCCGCTCCCCATGAACGACCTCTTGGGCGAAGTTGTCGCCTCCCACCATCGCACCCAGTGTCGACTCGCGGAAACCGAAAAGTACCCCCACGTCACCTACTTCTTTAATGGCGGCCAGGAAACACCCAACCCTCACGAAGAGCGTGTCATGGTTCCATCCCCCAAAGTGGCTACCTACGACCTTCAACCTGAAATGAGCGCACCCCTCTTAACCGAGCGAGTAGTGGAACGAATTGAAAAAGGGTTGGACGATTTGATTATCCTCAACTTTGCCAACCCCGATATGGTCGGGCACACGGGCGTGCTCTCTGCCGGAATCCGCGCCGTCGAAACGATCGACCGCTGTGTCGGTGATGTCCTGCGCGACCTGGCCAAAGTCGGCGGCAAAGCCCTTGTCACCGCCGACCACGGAAATTGCGAACAGATGCTTGAAAAAAGCGGGACACCCCACACCGCCCACACGACCAACTTAGTCCACTGCCTTTACGTGGCCCCCGACTCTCACCAATACAGTTTGGCCGACGGAATTCTGGCCGACGTCGCTCCGACACTTTTGGAAATGCTTGGTCTGCCGAAGCCAATGGCCATGACCGGAAATTCGCTTCTCCGAGGTAAAAAATAATTTAGGCCCGCCTTGCTCCACGCTTGACCACAACACGGGGGCCTGATTGTGCCATCCAACGAAAAAAATCGACTGGATCAAGAAAGCTCCGCACTTGAAATCCTCCCGCCTGACCGTAGCCGTGTCCTAGAAAAACTGCCTCTACCCCTGCTCTCTGTGCCGTCAGGAGATCCACCTCGCTATCCCCAATAAATAGATGCCTTCCCGGAACTGCCCCAAGCCGCCGCAAAGCCATCCACAAAGGTCGAGGGTCTGGCTTGCGAAAGGTCTCATCGCCGCTGACGATAACACGAATCCAACTGTCCCAACCCAACTCGCGTATTAACTCACGCGCCGCCTCCCCATGCTTATTGGTGCACACCCCCATCTTCCAGCCCAACTGTTGCAGCCTCTGCAATCCGGCTCCAACCCCGGGGTAAGGACGACTCATCCCCGCCGGATTCCTCTCGTACTCCGTCGAGTACTCATCCGCCAACTCGGTCGCCTCCCCTCGTTTGGCCGCTAATCCGGTCCTGCTCCACGCTCTCTCCAATAAGGTGTTCGGTCCGTGGCCAACTAGGTCTCGCACCTCTTCCCGACCTAATACCTTCCTCCTGTGCCGGATGAGAACCCGATTCAGAGCTGCGGTGATTTCGTCTAAGGTGTCGACCAAAGTGCCATCCAAATCAAAGACAGCCCAGCCACTCAACCGCTTCATCCCCGAACACCCAACTGCCTTACAGGCGCCGCAAGGCAGGCAACCCGTACGCTTGTCCGATCTTTTCCGAGACGGCGGGCAAATCCTCCGCCCGGAGAACCAACTTCCCAGGCTCATCCCGAAACTCAAACACCAAATCTCCCGTCTTGGTCTCATCGATGCACTTGGCCAGCTCCGCCAAATCATGAATCTCCTTCCCATTCAGCTTCACCAGAACCAAACCGGATAGCTGCTGATACCCGAGCGTGATCGGCGAAGGCAAAACCTGACTCAAAAAAATCACCTTTTTCTCAGGGTCAGGCCTTTTGTCCTGTTGAAAGGTGAAATATTCAACCAGCCGCTGCGGCGCCCGCTCCGACCACTTGTTCCCCCACTCCTGGAGGTACGCCCCGGTCAACTCTTGAAAAACCAGCCCGCCGACCACGAAATACTTCGGCGCTTGATCGAACTGCAGGGTCGGGATGGCCACCTCATCCCGCGCGCGCCGGTCGTATGTTCCCGTCAGCTCCATCTCCTTGCCCCCACGGGAAATCCGAAACTTCGCCGGTGAACCCACCGTGGGACGGGTCCGAATTAAATTTCCCACCGCCGTCGGCCCGTACAAAGGGTCTCGATAATTCCCATCCTCATCCAGCTTGAATCCATCCACGCTGATCAAAACATCCCCCTCGCGCAGTCCCGCCCTGCCCGCCGTCCCTCTTGGATTGACCCGAGTTAACAAAAACCCGCCCGACTTCGGCGCCTGCACCTCCTCCCGCAAATTCGGATCCCGCAAAGGACTCCAACTCACTCCCAAGACAGGAAACCCTTCATATTTTCCATCCGCGGCGTCCTTGAGAAAGTGCTCAATCATCGGCACAGGGATCGCACTCCCCTCTTGCGAGTCCCGATCATAGCCCATCATCATCCCGACCAATTGACCATCTTTCAGCAGAGGCAAAGTGTAACTGTCATCTCTTTTCGGCAGAGAAACACGCACCCCGTAAACAAGAAAACCCGCCTCATCCGACGGATATCGTCCCACCCCCGTCGAAAGAATTTCCGCCTGATTTCGCAACATCTCCCCATTCCTTTCCAACTGCCAAACCTCCCCTTTATCCCCCGCCCGCAATGCGGGTCCCAGAGCCAGCCCCGAAAAACCCTTGAGAAAGTTTCGATCGACCGGCTGCAGTAGGGCCAGATTCGCTTCGTAGTCGATTGCCACAACCTCCGCCGCACACTTTTCCGCCGATCCGGGTTTCTCGAGCCCCACCTCCGTGCGATTCGCCACCAGAGCTGCTGTCGCCAAAACTTTTCCACCAGGCAGAACGACCCCCGTGCCATTCAATCCGAAGGGAGACTTCTTCTGCCACGGCCGAAACTGATCGTAAGGCTGAATCGATGCCCTCACCCGCACCAGAGAACCCCGCGATATATCCTCCTCCGCGCACAGCAACCCTGCCATCGCCAAAAAAACGAAAATGATCCCAAAATGCTTCACTTGGCCACTCCGTCACGATTCCACGACCCCTTGGCTAACCGACGTCCCCCCAACTCCGTGCGATGAGGTTGGGAGATCCCATACAGCGTCATAATCCTCGGCATCACTTGATCCACCTCTCTTTTCTTCAAAACGGCCGGGCGCTGATCTCCCTCAAAGCGGATCACTGTCCTCTCCCCGCCCAACTCCAGCGCAGGCATCACATCGGCTAATGTCCGAATCTTTTTCCCGTTAATCTCCCGCACCACTTGACCCGCCAAACCGGTCAAATACACATTCGACCGATCGGGAAGTACGGACGATAAGATCACCGGTTCCGGCGTCTCCCGATACAGCTGATCCTGCCCAAACAAAGTGTAGGTCTGACGTAACCGTAAATCCGCGCTCGAAATCATCACCGCCATTAAGTTTGCCGTCAAAGGTTGAAAAACCAGCCCGCCATACAAAACATATCGAGGGGGCTCCTCATACAGACTTTCATACATCGAGAACATTTCCGCGGGCCGAAGGGTAATGGTTTTCTTTTCCATCTTCTGATTTCGCCATACCTCCAGCCCGACGGTGTCCCCGGCAAACTTCCGCTCGACGATCTCTTCCAACTGAACCGGTTGCCCATCCAACCGCACCGATCCATCGCTCTCAATCGGGTACCCATCGATGGCGAGAAGCACATCCCCCTTCTCCAGTACCCCATCGGAAGATCCCTCGGAGTAAACATCGGTGATGACTACCCCCAACCCATCATTCGGCCGCTGGTAGTAGTTTCGCATCGCTGGGTTCTCCAGCGGCATCCAACGGATGGCGATATCCACATAGTGATCGTAGGCGCCGTCCTCCACATCTTGCAGAAATCGCCGAATCACCGGGGTCGGAATCATGTAGCCCACATTTTGCGCCACATCTCCTCGAAAGCCCTGAAAGGCCACCCCCACCACCCGATTATCCTGCATCACCGGACCCCCACTGTTTCCTGGGTTGATTGGGGCATCGATCTGAATCGCTAAATGCGACTCACGTCCCGAGTGCGTATAGGAGTTGTAATCAATTCGGCTCACCACCCCCCGCGTTACGGTCAACCGATCTCCCCCGATGGGAAATCCGTACACACTGACGACCGATTCCAAATTCGGAATCTCGCCAAACTGCAAATCGGTCGTTCCCTTATAAAATTCAGAATCTTCCACTTCAATCATCGCCAGGTCGCAATCGTGCGCCACAAAGATCACCCTGGCCGGATATTTTCGGGGATCCGCCTCCCGCTGTACCGTGAGGTTGCGTGCTCCACTCACCACATGGGCATTGGTCACAATCCGCTTTCGATCAATGACGAAGCCCGCACCTCGAGCGGAACTGACGGTCCCCGGATTCCACGGGAGCCGATAATCCCAGGTTTGAGAAGTTACCTCGATCATCACCACATTTTTTCGGGCGGCCGACAGCTGCCAATCCCCTTTCCCGCAACCGGACAGAAGGGGAAGTAAAAAGAGAAGCCCCAACTGGAAGAATTGTGAAACCATAAGCCTCAAAACCTATCACCCTTGCCCGGAGAGTAAAACAGATTGCCGTGGCACGCTTCGATTAACTAAGCCAATGAAAAGTTTTTTAAAGCGTTCCGAAAATCCTATCCCCGGCATCCCCTAATCCCGGAAGAATATAACCATGAGCGTTTAGTTTTCGGTCCACCGCCGCGGTATAAATAGGCACCTCTCGGTGTTGCTGGTGAAAGGCTCGAATCCCCTCAGGAGCCGCCACCAAACACATCAAGCGAATCGATCTTGGTTTTCCGCTCTTCAGCCGCTCCACCGCCGCAATGGCCGAGTTGCCCGTCGCCAACATCGGATCCAGCACAATGAGGTCGCGACCCCGCAAGGTCTTGGAAGCTTTGAAGTAGTACTCCACTGGCTCCAGCGTCTTATGGTCTCGGTAAATACCGATATGTGCCACCCGCGCGGAGGGAAAGATTTGGATCATCCCGTCTAACAAGCCCATCCCCGCCCGTAAAATCGGAACCAGAACCATCTTTTCCCCTTTCAAGACGGGCGCCCGCATCCGCTCCATCGGGGTGAAAATCGTCTCCGTGGTCATCGGCAAATCTCGGGTGACCTCGTACCCCATTAGCATCGCGACCTCACTGACCAACTCCCGAAACTCGGTCACACTCGTCGACCTCTTTCGCAGCAAGGTCAGCTTGTGCTGCACCAGCGGGTGGCGAATGAGATGAAAGTTTTTCTTCAAAGCGGCCGGGTCCTACACATTAAATCGAAAATCCATCACGTCCCCATCCTGAACCACATACTCTTTTCCCTCTACCCGCAGTTTTCCCGCCTCCTTCACCTTCACCATCGTCCCCGCACTTTGCAGGTCTGCATACGCCACCGTTTCCGCCGCAATAAAACCACGCTCAAAATCGGTGTGAATCACCCCAGCCGCTTGGGGAGCACGATCCCCCGCATGAATCGTCCACGCCCGCGTCTCCTTTGGTCCCGTCGTCAGGTAAGTCCGCAAGCCCAACAAATCGTAGGCCGCACGGATTAATCCCCCGACACCCGACTCCTTCACCCCCAACCCCGTTAAATACTCCTTCCCCTCCGCCTCCGGCAAGTCCACCAGCTCCGACTCAATCTGAGCACTCACGATGACCGCTTTACTCGAAAGATGGGTCCGACAGTAATCCTCCACCAGCTTCACCTGTCCCCCCGTTTTTCCGTCCCGACCCCCCTGCGACAGCGCCCCCAACTCCTCCTCCTTCACATTGCAGGCAAAAAGGGTGGGCTTGGAGGTCAGCAGAAAAAATCCTCGCATCAACTTCTTCTCATCATCCGTCATCTCCATCGTCAGCGCGGGCTTACCCGCATCCAAGTGGGGTTTGAGTTTTGTTAAAAGGGCCAACTCCGCCTTCGCCTGCGCATCCCCCTGCTTGGCCGCTTTGCCCGGTTTATCCAGGCGCTTGGTCACCGTGGCTAGATCGGCCAAGACCAGCTCCGTCATGATCGTCTCAATGTCCCGCAAGGGATCCACCGTTCCGGCCACGTGATGAATGTCGGCATCCTCAAAACATCGCACCACCTGAACGATCGCATCCACCTCCCGAATGTGGGTCAAAAACTGATTCCCTAACCCCTCCCCCTGACTCGCCCCCTTGACCAGCCCGGCAATGTCCACTAACTCAATCGACGCGGGCAGGATCTTTTCACTGCTTGATAATTTCGCCAGCCAATCCAGACGCGCGTCCGGAACCGTCACCATGCCCACGTTCGGCTCGATCGTGCAAAACGGATAGTTGGCCGCCTGCGCTTTTCTCGTGCGAGTGACCGCATTGAAAAGAGTGCTCTTGCCCACATTCGGAAGACCCACGATGCCAGCACGTACCATCACGCACCTTACCCACACATCCCCCTCCTCCTCAATCTTGACCTCACTCATTTCGCGAAATCTTTTTTTCTTCCTCTCCATCGTGGGGTTGGTCTTGCGATCCCCCCCCTAAACAGGCTCAAATCAGTAAATGAAGAAGATCGGCATTGGCCTAATCGGTTGTGGAACAGTCGGGTCGGGACTGATCCGCAACCTCCCCAAGGCCGATGCCCTCATCGGCCAGCGTCTGGGCGTTCAACTTGAGATTAAAAGCATCGCCGTCCGTGATCCGGCCAAATCCCGCGACCCTTTACCCACGAAGCCGATTCAGGATTGGAAAAAGCTCATCGCCGATCCCGCCGTTCAGATCGTCGTCGAGCTCGTCGGTGGCCTCGACGAGGCCTTTCAGATCGCCCAAGCAACTCTCCACGCTAAAAAACCTCTCGTTACCGCCAACAAAGCCCTTTTGGCCGAGCGTGGCCAAGAACTGATCCCCCTAGCCCAAAAATCGGGCGTTCCCATTTACTTCGAAGCCAGCGTGGCGGGGGGAATTCCCGTTTTAAAAGCCTTGCGGGAAGGGCTCGTCGCCAACCAGCTCCTCGGCCTGCACGGGATCATCAATGGAACATCCAACTACATTTTGAGCCGGATGGCCGAGGCGGGTTCCGATTTTGCGACCGCTCTCCAACAGGCTAAAGATTTAGGTTATGCCGAAGCCGACGATCGCCTCGATGTGGATGGGATCGATGCCGCCCACAAGGCCGCCATCCTCTGCTTCCTGGCTTATGGTTTTTTGCCCAAGTTTTCCGAAATCCCGATCGAGGGAATACGCAAAATCCAATCCCAAGATGTCGGCTTCGCCAGCCAGCTGGGTTATGCCATCAAACTTCTCGCCATGATTCGCCCCGTCGGAACCGACCAGATCGAGGTCCGCGTTGCCCCTACCCTTCTTCCCTTACGTCACCCCATGGCGTCGGTGCATGGCGCGTTCAACGCCGTCGGATTAATCGGTAACCTCTCTGGTCCGGTGCAATTTACCGGCCGTGGGGCTGGCCCCGACGCCACCTCCAGCGCCCTTCTGGCCGATTTAGCCGAAGCGGCGAAAAATCTGCGCGACCACTCCCCCGGACCCGCTCTTCCCAAACCCAGCGCCAAGATGAAGCTGATCGATCGGAACGCATCCGTCGGAAGGTTCTACGTTCGAATCGAGGTGGAGGATCGCCCCGGAGTTTTAGCCCAAGTGGCGGGAATCTTTGGCACAGAAAAAATTGGTATCTCCTCCGTCCTTCAACCCGAAGGCCACGGGGCGGGGTCGGTTCCTCTCGTCTTTCTTCTCGAGTCCGCCTCTGTCGCCTCACTCAGCCGCGCGGTGGATCTTATTTCTAAACTGCCCAACACCCGGGCACCGGCCACGATTCTTCGGGTGGAGGATCTAACATGAGCTGGGGTGGTATCATTCACGCCTTTCGCGATCGCCTTCCCCTCCCGGCGAACGCCAAGGTAATCACACTTTGCGAAGGCAATACCCCACTTCTGCCCGCCCCACGTTTGGTGGCGGCCATGGGCGGAGACTTTGATCTGCGTCTGAAGTATGAAGGCTTGAACCCTACCGCCTCCTTTAAGGACCGAGGGATGACCATGGCAGTCACCCACGCGGTGGCCAAAGGCGCCAAGCTGGTTATCTGTGCCAGCACGGGCAACACCTCCGCCTCCGCCTCCGCCTATGCTGCGCGGGCAGGTATATCCTCCGCCGTCATTATCCCTGCCGGAAAAATAGCCTTAGGTAAATTAACCCAAGCTCTGATTCATGGAGCCAAACTTCTTCCGATATCCGGTAATTTTGACGACGCGCTCAATCTGATCCGCAAAATGTCGAACCTGAAAGAGGTGGAAGTAGTAAACTCCATCAACCCCGTCCGACTGGAGGGACAAAAGACGGCCTCCTTTGAAATTTTGGAAACGTTGGGCCAGACCCCCGACTTCCATTTTTTACCCGTCGGAAATGCCGGCAACATCACCGCTTACTGGAAGGGATTCTGTGAGGCCATCCCCCAAGGGCGGCGCCCGCGCATCTTTGGTTGGCAAGCCGCAGGGGCCGCCCCCTTGGTCGATGGTCATCCGGTGAAAGACCCGCAAACGATCGCCACCGCCATTCGCATCGGTAACCCCGCCAGCGGGTCGGGCGCGCTCACCGCCGCCAAAGATTCAAACGGCCGGATCGATAAGGTCACCGACCAAGAAATTTTAAGTGCCTACCAGCTTTTAGCTCAGACGGAGGGAATTTTTGTTGAGCCGGCCTGCGCCGCTCCGGTGGCGGGCCTGCGTAAGGCCATCGCTGCGGGTTGGATTCCGAAAGGAAGTCTGGTCAGCATGACTCTGACGGGCCACGGCTTGAAAGATCCCGATACCGTTCTCTCTCTCTTTCCCAATGCCCCCTCGCCCATTCCCCCCACGTTGGACGCCGCCCGCAAGGCACTGGGCCTATAGGTAGGCCATCCAGGACAAACCCCTTCCTTGCCACCCGTCCTCTTCGTCTTACAATGACTACATGTTCATCCCCATCCCATTAGCTCTCGGTCTACCCCAAGGCTCCGAATGGTTCTGGATCGTTCTGGTCATCATTCTCCTATTTGGGGCGAAAAAACTTCCCGAACTGGCTCGCTCCATTGGCCGTAGTCTGGGCGAGTTTTCTCGAGCGAAAGATGATTTTGAAAAAGAGGTGAAAAACGCCGTGCAAGACGGAGACAAGAAAGATTCTGCCTCCAAGGATTCTACGAAAACATCGTAACCCGCGAATTGCTCCAACCTGCTCTGACTTTGGCCAAAAAGATCAGGCACACCACCGCCAACCCCAACATCCCATAGAGCGTACCCCACCAACCGACCCCGAGTTGGAGTTGAGCAATCAATCGGTCCGAATAAGCCTGCGCCATTTTCCAGCGCAAAATCCCGTACAGCCCCAGTAGACCAGCCGATGTCAGCGCCATGATGATCGCGGGCGCGCTGGGCAGATTCAACGCCACCCATCCCAACCCCGTTAAAAGAGGAATTAAGAGAAGCCATCCCAGAAGGGGCCGGTTTTCTCTCTTTTCCAGTGCGACTGAGGCCAACTCGCTTTGCACCTTAGCCCGCTGCGTTCCCGAGGCCGCGCCAAAGGCCAACTGAAATCCAGAAAATCCATCCGCTGGATCCGCCCACATTTCCGACAACTCCCACTTACGCATCCCAATCAGCGAACTAAAAAAACCCGCGCCGCCCGACTTGGCATCCCGAACGATCTCCATCGTATTTTTTCGCAGAGCAGAGGGCTGAATTCTCATCCAAGGCAGAAAAAAGGAGACAAGGGTCAGGATCGCAAAGAATTTACCAGTTTGGTGCAGTGCAAAGGAACCCATACATGATGAATTAACCACTTTCGTCGAACCATTACAATCCCCACGGTGCTTGGATCGAATTAGACAAAGAAGCTGACCCCCCGCTACCTTCCTAAATCTGCCATGGTAAAGATTCATCCCATCCCTGCCTTGACTGTCAACCCATCCCGGGCGGCCGAGATTACCTGCGTTCCCTACGACATCGTCTCTCGGGCCGAATCCCGTGCCCTCGCCCAAAATCATCCCGACACCCTTCTGCGCGTCGATCGGGCTGACCTCGAGTTTCCCGACAGCGTGAAATTTAACGCGCCTGAGGTGTATCAAAAGGCAGCGCAGAACTTTTCCCACCTGATCGAGAACGGATCCTTGCTCAAGGAAACAAAGCCTTCGATCTATCTTGTGCGAATGGTCGAGGGAAAACATCGTCAACGGGGTTTTGCCGCTCTGGCCGATTTTGGCGACTACGCCTCCGGTCAGCTCCGGAAACATGAGTTCACCCGCCCGGACAAGGAGGACGACCGCGTCACGCTCATCCGCCATCTAGGGGCACTGACCGGACCTGTCCTCGCCGCCTACCCTGACCTGCCCGAACTAACCGCCCAGATGGACAAAATTGAATCGACGGAAAAGCCGTTGGCGGAGGTCACCGATGAACGGGGAGTCCAACACACCGTCTGGCGTTGCCCTGATGCTGCTGAAATTGTAAAACTCTTCACCCAAGTCTCCCGCTCCTATATTGCGGACGGACATCATCGGGCAGCCGCAGCGGCTCGTTTGGCCAAGGAGAAAGTAGGCCCGCTCGGCATCCTCACCGTCTATTTTCCCGCCTCTGAGCTTCGGGTTCTGCCCTATCACCGGCTCGTCCTGAAATTAGATCTTTTTTCTCCTGCCACATTCTTGGAGGAGGCGAAAAAAGTTTTTCAAGTCACTCCATCACCATCAGCCCCACCAGATGAAACAGGAAAGATCGGATTATTTTTGGAGGGTAAATGGTATCAGCTCTCGTGGAGCGCCGATCCTAAATCCGATCCCGTGGCTAAGTTGGACGCGTCCGCACTGCAGGACCGGTTGCTCGGCCCGATTTTACAGGTGAAGGATCCCAGAACAGATGCCCGCCTCGATTTCGTCGGCGGAATTCATGGGACTAAGAGCCTGGAAAACAGGGTAAACTCAGGCCAAGCCGCCGCCGCTTTTAGTCTACCCGCCGTTTCCCTGTCCCAAATACTCGCCGTGGCCGACGCCGATCAGATCATGCCCCCAAAAAGCACCTGGTTTGAGCCTAAGCTAAGGTCCGGTTTTTACGTCCACCAGTTCGCGCCAGCACAACCTTAAGCACACGACAAAAGATCCCCACCCCGCGGGCTAGATCTTCTGGAGTCGCCCGGGCACAGTTCAGTCGAAAGCAAGCCTCCTTGGGCGGTTCGGCAAAAAAGATTCCGCCACCCACCACCGCTACCCCCTGCTCAAGACACTGCTTGGCCACCTGATCCATCCCCTGAGCCCTTCCCCCACGAACCCACAACATGTACCCGCCTTTCGGATCCTCCACCCGAACCCCCTCCGGCAGCTCCCTCGATAAAATCCCCAGCGCCAACTCCCTCCGCTTCGCATAGACCGATTGCAACATCTCCAGATGAGACTCCATTCGGCCCGATCGCAAAAAGGCCGCGGCGACATATTCCGGAGGAACCCCCCCATGAATGGTTTGACGACACTGCCAATCGGCTGCCTGATCCATCCACTTTCCGGGAAGCGCGAAACCGATCCGTAACCCCGGCGCCACCGTCTTCGAAAAGCTCGTGACATAAAGAACCGTGCTCCCGTCATCAAAGGCCCGCATTGGCTTGGGTCGGGCACGCCCCAGCAAATCTCCATAAATATCATCCTCCAGTATTGGAACGCCTGCCTTCCGGCAGATCTCAACCAACATGAGCCTCCACTCCTCTTTTAAGGTGGCCCCGCTTGGATTGGAAAGAGTGGACGTCACGATGAGGAGTTTTGGCTTCGGTTTGGCCTTCAAGGCTTTTTCCCACCTTTTGGGGTCCGGTTCTTGTCCAACCGCCGTATTTACCGTTCGAAATTTCACCCCAATCGACCGTAACAGCTCCAATTGGCCATAGTAGAGTGGGGCTTCACAAACCACCGTGTCCCCTTTTTTTAGGATCGTACTCATCATCGTCGCCAAAGCCCCCGTGCAGCCCGTGGTGACCAGAACCTCACTGGGTGCCACCGAGACCCCACGGGGCGCTAAATATCCTTGGATCGCCTCTCTTAACTTTGCTGCTCCCTCCGGACGGTGGTAACTAAACATTTCTCTGGCCCGAGAGGCTAACTCCCCCTCCACCGCCGATTTTAAGGCATCCAAAGGGAGAAAATCGGATGAGGGAATTCCCGCCGCCAGATTGATCACCTTGGGATCCTCCGTTTGCCTCATGAGATCTAGAAGACGTGCGGGGGCAATGGGCATCTCATCTTCTACCCCGAGTGGAAAAGGTTCGCCAGAACGTTGACTCGCCCCATCCCCACACTATTTTGGCCATTCATGTCTGTTCCTGTTTCCGAGAGCCCACTCAACTCGTGCCACCAGGCGCTGGGTGCCCGCATGATCCCTTTTGCCGGTTGGAACCTTCCGGTGGAATACTCGGGCTTACTGTCCGAACACAAAGCTACCCGCCAAGCCGCCGGGCTTTTTGATATCTCCCACATGGGTCAAATTCGGGCAACCGGCCAAGGGGCCCTTGCTGCCCTTGAAGTTCTCCTCGCCAACGACCCCGCAAAACTCAAGGACGGAGAGGGTCACTACACCTTTCTCCTCAACGACCACGGCGGAGTCATTGATGACCTATTTCTTTATCGCCTTCGACCAGACGACTTTTTGCTCGTGGTCAATGCCTCGCGTCATGCGGAGGATCTGGCACTCCTTTCGAAGCAGAAATCCAATGTTTCCTTCGTGGGCTCACCAGGAAGCACCGCGGGTATGGCTCTGCAAGGCCCTCGCGCCCCCGCCATTCTTTCCAAACTCATTCAGGGCGACCTCTCGAACCCGTCGATCCCCCAACGTAATCACATTTCAAATTACACCATCGCGGGGCATCTCGTTCTCGTCGGAGCCACCGGCTATACGGGCGAAGAGGGCTATGAGTTTTTTATGGAGCGAAAGGCGGGTCCCAAAATCTGGGGCCATATCTTGGCGACTGGCAAATCAGAGGGCCTTTTGCCGTGTGGCTTAGGAGCCCGAGACAGCCTTCGTCTCGAGGCAGGCTTTCCCCTGAATGGTCAGGATCTTTCCCCAGAAATCACTCCGGTGGAAGCGGGTTTGGGTTTCTTTGTCGATCTCACCCGACCCCGCCCGTTCCTCGGGCGCACCACGGTGGAGGCGCAAAAGCAGAGCGGAGCTCCCAGAGTCTGTATCGGAATCCAAGGGGCGGCGGGTCATCCCCCGCCGCGGCACGACTACCCCGTCTTTCGAGGAGACCAGAGAATCGGGGTGATCACCAGCGGGGTCCCCTCTCCCACCTTGGGCCACGGGATCGCCCTAGCTTTAATCACAGCCCCCGCCCCTCCTTGTGGACAAGATTTGGAATTTGAAGTGCGCGGTCGCCGGGTTCCCGCCAAAGTTTGCCATCGAAAATTTTTAGCCAAGCGATGAACACCCCAAACGACCTTCTCTATGCCAAAAGTCACGAGTGGCTCCGTCTGGAGCAAGGAAAGGGTTGTGTGGGCATTACCGATCATGCCCAATCCGCCCTCAGCGATGTTGTTTTTGTCGAGCTACCGAAAGCGGGCCGCACTGTGAAAGCCGGCGAGGTCGTTGCCACCGTCGAAAGTGTTAAGGCCGCCTCCGACATCTACTCTCCCGTTGAGGGAACGATTGTGGAATCGAACGCGACATTGACCTCCGATCCAGGTTTGATCAATCGCGAGCCTTATGGTCAAGGTTGGCTTTTCAAAATTAACCCAGCTCAACCCAAAACCAACGGGCTTCTGACCGCCACCGAGTACACCGCAACTTTGCCCAGTTGAGTTTACGTCCAACCCCCCTGACCGCGAGCGACCTCGGCTTCTCGACTTGGCACGCCTACGACCCCGCTTGTAAAGCCGAGCTCTGGTCCACCTGCTTTGGGGACACCCAAGGGGCGGTTTTATTCGATCCGATCGATTGGCCACATGACACCCCTCCTCCCCAAGGCCTCGTGCAAATTGTTCGAACGAATGCCAACCATGATCGAGCCTGTGAGGCGTTGGCCTTAAAAACCCAAGGAAAAATCACCGCCCAACCCAGAGAGTTCTCTCCCATCCTGCTCCCGGGAGCAGGAGAGGGCGAAACCGCTTTTTTCCACCCGTCCACCAGAACCCTGGTGGTAGGGGACGCCCTTATCCATCTGTCCCCACAACCGCTTATGCTTCTCCCAGAGAAGTACTGCACCAACCCGACCCAGCTCAAAAGCAGCTTGTCGCAGCTCCTCGGTTATTCGATCGAAAGAATCTTTTTTGCACATGGAGCGCCAATCCTTCAAGATGGGCAAGACAAGCTGAGAAGCCTCCTGACATGAAACAAATACTTCTTTTGACCATCCTGATGAGCGCCTCCCTCTGGGCAGCGCCGACCAATAAGAGTGCCCCCACCAATTTGCCCAAGGTCACCACTCTCATTCCCCAACTTTTGCCCAGAAACCCCAACACCAAGCCGCCGCCCTCCCCCGTGCAAAAACAGCTGAAAACTTTTTTTCTCGGTGTCCAAGGGGGCAAAATCGATGAGGCCTTCAAAACCCTCGTCGCCAGTAACCCCACACTGTCCGATCCCGCTTCCGTCCCTGAGTTCGTCGGCAACATCCAAAAAGGCATTGAAGTATTTGGCCCGCTCCAAGGGTATGAGCTGTACGACCTACGCTCGGTTGGGACGCGCACGCTTTATATCACCTACCTGAGTTATCACCCGAAAAAGCCCCTGCGTTGGCAGTTTGTTTTTTACACCCCAGTGGGGGCCGACTGGAAACTCCTGAACCTACGTTTTGATGATACGGTTGAGCAGAGCCTGATCCCCGACTAAGCAAATCTTAACTTAAACCGACTTTTACTCTTCCCCCACGATTATCGAGGAAGTCGACCGTCGCCGCCACCGCTCCACGATCCAAAGAGGCTCCCGCTTCGCTCATGACTGTTCGTAAAGCCTGATCCAGCGACTGCACGGGACCTTCCTGACCCTGAATCAGGTCGACCAGACGCTTGGCCACCGCCACCACCTTGGCCGCGGGAAGAATCGCATCACCACTCAAACGCTTGGGATAACCGGAACCATCGGCTCGCTCCTGCGCTTGCCGAATCACTTCGGCCACCGGGCCTTCAAACTCCAGTCCCGAGACAAGGTCGGCACTTCGTAGAATTGCTTCACGATACTTCGTCCGCTCCTCCTCATTTCGATTTCCACCCTTGCTTAAAAGATCTTGCGAAAGAGAAACCGTTCCCAGATTCATCAGTTCACCCGCCAACTCCGCCGCCTCCGCCTCCACGGGAGAAAGGCCCATCTCCTCCGCGCCTCCTCGGGCAATCCGCCCGATCAACCTGGCGTTGGTTCGGGCGGCATTGGCCTGACGACTATCCACCTCGGCAACGAAGGCTGCAATCAAACCACGGAACATCCGTTCCCTCTTCTCCCGCTCCACGATGAACTCGGTAATATCCTGCTCAATCAGAAGAACCCCGGGAGGATGATCCCGATCCCCGCGCAGGGGGATGTGGTCTGTTTTGGTGTACTTCTTTTTTCCACCCTCCTCAAACTCGTGCCGCCCCTTCTGCGGTTGCCATTTCCCTTCTGTTTTATCGGCCGGCCATCCCGGGTAGAGCTCGTCGATCACCTGCTTGTTAATTTTTTGATACACCGCGGCGCGGACGGGTCCGATGACGGCAGGCATCGTCTTTCCGGCCACCTCCTCGGTGGTAATGCCCGCTGCTTCGGCCAAGGTGCGATTGGCAAAGCTGTACTTTCCACCAGCGTCCACCGCCGCAATCGCCGTGGGTTGATTATCCGTGATCACCCGCAAGAACTTGGAAAATCCAGTAAAGCGCTCGGCCGCAATTTTCAATCGCTGGGCTTCGGCCGAGGCTCGAATCTCCGCCCCGTGCTTCCAGGCCACGCCCATCGAGACCGAAGCCAACCCCAGCACCAAAGTAAACCCGATCAGCATCATGGTCTGCCGCTTTTTCGCCGGCCCCAAGGCTTCCTCTTCGGAGGCGGTGCGAACCACGACCCAAGGGGTGCCGGCGATCTTTCGCCCAAGAACCAAGCTCGGCACATTCGCATAACTGGGACGAATCCCAAATGCCCCCGGCTGCTTCAGCGCAAAAGCCGCCGCTGAAGTCTCTGTGTCGTTCGGGCAATCACTCGTCATCGGCTTGGTTCCATTGGGAAGCGGCTCCCGACGAGGAGTGAGGAACTGAACCGTGTTGCCCGAGGTGCCTGGCTTTTCCTGAACCAAGTAATTTTCTCCACTTTTCAGATTTTCTCCCGGCTGGGTCATCAACGGAAAAATGTCTTTCGCGACCTGTTTTAACCCGACCGCGTAAGCAATCGGCTTGGCGTTGTCCGCCGCATCCACCGGATAGATCGGAACAATCAAACCAAGGCTTGGTTGCCCCTCCCCATCCAACCGCATGTTCCAGAGACCCCGTTGGCGCGCCGCATTTTCCTTCAGCACATCAATAAATCCGTCTTCTTTCAGAGCGGGGAGAAATTCACTGGCGACAAGAACTTGCCCACTGGGCGCGACCACCGCGATACCCGCGACACCCTCTCGCACGACGTTCGCATTGATTTCGAGAACCGGCGGGGGCGTGAAGAAGCCGTTGGCTTCCGCCATCTTCTTTAAGTAATTCCTTAAGAAGTTTTCCGCCCCCTCTTTCTGATCGGCCTCCGCGGACTCATTCAGCAGCGTATCGATATAAATCTTTTGGGACTCGTTCGAGGCAATCGCGCGTAAAACGTCAAACTGGGAAGAGAGCCAAGTCTCCACCGCTGCCCCCCTCGTCTCCGCCACCAATCCCATCTGCGTTTGCCAATCCCGCAACGTCCTTTTTTTCTCCGAGTCCACGAATTGCAGAATCCCCACCACCCCGCCGATCGTGAAAAGCGCTAAAAACGCAACCGCTGCGATGGTGGTCGTATTCCAAGGTCTTTTGACCGGAGCCTGATCGATGGCTGGAGTACTGATCTTAAGCTTGGAGGGATCTTGCGGAGCAGGATGGGTTGAATCAGCCATATTTAGAGCGTTGGTTACGTTAAGAATTAACTATTTTTCAGCGCGATCAAGGTTTTCCGGCTAATCAATTCTGTGTACTGTGTATCTTGTGACTGCACTCGGATGCCTCCTCGTTTTGCTGTGCACCCTTTCCTCCCCCGTCGCGTTCGCTTGGGACGGCAGCTACCAAGTCGTCCAGCAGCAACCGATTGGCAAATTTCCCAAGTGGATGGGGATTTTGGGCAGCGTGCAACAGGAGCTAGCCAAAAAAGCGGATATCAATGCTCCCTTTGCCGGTGGTTGGGCGGAATTCGTACAGAAGACCCAATCGGCCGACAAGTTGGAAATGATTAAGAAGGTCAACGAGACTTTTAACTGCATGCGTTACGTAACTGACCAGAGAAACTGGGGTGTCCCCGATCTTTGGAATACCCCCGTCCAATTCACCCAACCATCCGACTACATTGTTCCTGGGCGGGTGAGTGGGGATTGCGAAGACCACGCCATCGCCAAATATTACGCCCTGCAAAAACTTGGCTTCACCCAAGATGAACTGCGCGTGCTGGTCGTGAAAGACCTCAATCTGGGGGTCGGGCACTGCATCCTCGGCGTCATTACCGCCGGCCAATGCTTTATTCTTGATAACCAAATCAAAAGTGTGTGGACGGCGGACAAAATCCAGCACTACAAGCCGATCTATGCCATCAATGAAACGGCTTGGTGGCAATTCATTCCCGCTGGCACGGCCGCACCCGCCGCCAGTGGAGGGGATGGCCAAGCCGATTAATCTTTTCCTCCTCCAAGCTTTTCACCCGCAAAGGGAAAAGGCATCCTCTCCCTCCCATGCCTGAACTCGCCCCCGGTTACGATCCTGCCCAAGTCGAAGACCGGCTTTACTCCCAGTGGGTCAATCGGGGCGATTATCGAGCCGATCCCGCTTCCCCCAAACCCGCGTACTCCATCGTCATTCCTCCGCCCAATGTGACCGGAATCCTCACTTTGGGTCATGTCCTCAACAACACGATCCAGGACATCCTCGCCCGTCGGGCTCGCCTCCTCGGGATGGAGGTTCTCTGGTTGCCGGGAACCGACCATGCCGGCATCGCCACGCAAACCGTGGTCGAGCGAACCCTGAAAAAAGACGGTAAGATCAGGCATCGGGACGATCTCGGGCGCGAGGTTTTTCTTCAGGAAATCTGGCAATGGAAAGAAAAACACGGCGGAATCATTATCCAGCAGCTGAAAAAATTGGGGGCTTCCTGCGACTGGTCTCGGGAACGCTTTACGATGGACCCCGCCTACTCGGCCTGCGTCCAAAAAGTCTTTGTCGATCTCTTCCATAAGAAACTGATCTATCGGGGTCGTCGAATGGTCAACTGGTGCCCAGTCTCTCGGACCGCTCTTTCCGATGAGGAGGTCATCATGAAAGAGCAAAAAGGACTGCTCTACCACTTCCGTGTCCCCGTAGCCGGAGCCAAGGATCAATTCCTCACCATCGCGACCACCCGACCCGAAACGATTCCGGGAGATACCGCCATCGCCGTAAATCCCAAAGACCCGCGCTACTCCTCCCTCATCGGTCAATTTGCCCTCCGTCCTCTTCCCCCCGAACTTCCGCAAGAGCAACGTCGAATCCCCATCGTCGGCGACGAGCAGGTCGACATGACCTTCGGCACGGGCGTCCTCAAGGTAACCCCTGCGCACGACCCGGCCGATTTTGCCATCGCCCAACGCCACCAGCTCCCCTCCTTGGAGGTCATCGATGAATCGGGCTTGATGAACAAAGAGGCGGGCACTGTTTTAGCTGGTTTAGACCGGAGTAAAGCTCGCCCAGCGGCGGTGGAAC
Source organism: Verrucomicrobia subdivision 6 bacterium BACL9 MAG-120507-bin52 (assembly GCA_001438005.1). Classification (GTDB taxonomy): domain Bacteria; phylum Verrucomicrobiota; class Verrucomicrobiia; order Methylacidiphilales; family Verrucolacustridaceae; genus Verrucolacustris. Next base: position 21,686 of record LIBO01000002.1, read on the forward strand.
AACTGCGCGAATTAGGCCTTCTGGAAAAGGAGGAGCCCTACGTGAATCAAGTCGGCTATAGCGAACGCGCCGATGTCCCGGTCGAACCCCGACTTTCCGAACAGTGGTTCCTCAGATATCCCAGCACCGAACAGTCACAGACGATTGTCTCGTCCGGAAAACTTCGCTTTTACCCCGATCGCTGGACCAAGGTTTATCAACACTGGATGGAGAACCTACAGGACTGGTGCATCAGTCGCCAACTTTGGTGGGGCCACCGGATTCCCGTTTGGTACCGAGGAGAGGAGACTCGTTGCCAGATCGAATCTCCCGGTGATGGCTGGACGCAAGACCCCGATGTGTTGGATACCTGGTTCTCCTCCTGGCTGTGGCCCTTTGCCACCATGGGTTGGCCGGAGAAAACAGCCGAACTGAAAAAGTTTTATCCCACAACCGACCTAGTCACGGGTCCCGACATTATTTTCTTTTGGGTCGCACGCATGATGATGGCGGGCTTCGAGTTCATGGGAGATCTTCCTTTCCACCAGGTGTACTTCACCGGACTGATCCGCGATGGCAAAGGACGAAAGCTTTCCAAATCGCTCGGCAACTCCCCCGATCCCCTGGATCTGATCGCAAAATATGGGGCGGATGGGCTGCGCTTTGGCTTACTCCGAATCGCACCCCAAGGCGCGGATATTCGTTACGACGAAAAGCAGATTGAAGAGGGCCGAAATTTTGCCAACAAACTGTGGAACGCCTGTCGCTATCGCCAGCAGCAGGGTGCGTGTGACCCCACGGCCGATCCCGCGAAACATCCCCGCACCCCATTCAGCGACCATCTTCTCGCCGAGCTCGCCTCGCTCGAAAAAAGTTTGGCGAAGATGTACGCGGGTTATGAGTTCAGCCAAATCGCCCAAGCTCTCTACGGGTTCGTCTGGGATGAAATTTGCGCCCGCTTTATCGAAACGGCCAAATCCGATTTTGCGAATCCCTCCTCCCCCACCCGCGCCGGGACTTTGGCGACATTCGATTACACTCTCTCCCGCATCCTTCGACACCTTCACCCCTTCATGCCCTTTATCACGGAGGAGTTGTGGCTGACCTTGGGTCTGGGAAACGAAACCATTCAATTTGCCTCTTGGCCCAAATCAGAAGAGGTGCGCTTCGATGCCACTAACGCCAAGTTGGCCAACAGCTGCTATGCCACTGCGGAATCCGGACGCCGTCTTCGAGGAGAGTTCGGCCTTTCGGGTTCCGCCAAAATGAAATTCCTTCTCAAGCCCACCCCATCCTTTCAGCCCACCCCAGAGGACTTGCGAACCTTAGCCAAACTTCTGCAAGTTGGATCGGTCGACTCGACCCAAAATCCGCCCAAAGCCCCCATGACCCTAACTCCTTGGGGAGAGCTCTACCTGCCTTTGGAGGGACTGCTCGATCCGGTACAGGAGTCAGCCCGGCTTCAGAAAGAGATCGCCGCCGCTGAGATCTCACGCGCTCGGGAAGCCGCCAAACTGGCCGACCCAAAGATGAGCGCCAAGGCGCCGCCCGAAAAACAGGCGGAGTGGCGCCGTCTCGAGCAAGAGGCGGCGGAACGCATTACCCGCCTGCACGAACAGCTGAAACTTTTCACAACTTAATCAACAACTCCATTTTTTCCACTAGGCATATCCCCTCGGAGTCTGTTGGCTACTCCCCCTCATGCAGTCAGGTCACACCATTCCCATTCTAGGCCAAGGCTATGTCCGCTACATCGATCATTTAGGATCGGACCTCCGTATCGTCGAATCCGCCCGAATTTCCTACAAAAGTCCCAGTAAAGGGGTGGAGCAGGATAAAAAGCTCCTGATCTATTTGTACAAACATCGCCATACCAGCCCGTTTGAGCAGTGCTCGATTACCTACAATATCAAGATGCCCATCTTCATTATGAGACAGTTTGTCCGGCACCGCACCTTTCGCCTGAACGAGTGGAGTGGCCGCTACTCTGAATTGGTCGATGAGTTTTACCTTCCCACCCAGTGGCGGGCGGCCGACGCGAAGAATAAACAGGGCAGCCAAGTCTCCGACACTCTAGACCAC
>LIBO01000003.1 GCA_001438005.1 Verrucomicrobia subdivision 6 bacterium BACL9 MAG-120507-bin52
AAAGTTGCCCTCGCCTATGAGCAGGCGGTTCGGGCTGGGGCTGAGCTTTGTGTGGGCAGCGAGCTGGGCTTGTGTGGGTATCCCCCCCGAGATTTACTCCATCGTCAGGATTTTCTCCATCAACACGATATCGCTTTGGCAGCGCTCGCCAAAAAGATCGGATCGGTCCCGCTAGTATTGGGCGGCATTGAAAAAAATCGCAAGAAAGCGGGTCGGCCGCTGCACAACTCCGCTTTTCTTTTGCAAAAAGGTAAGACCAAGGTGGTGGCACAAAAAAGCCTTTTACCCACTTACGATGTGTTCGATGAGGACCGTTACTTTGAGCCCGCATCCCGTACCGTGCCCCTGCGCATCGGTCAGAATCGGGTCGGGGTCACGATTTGTGAGGATATCTGGAATGACGAGGATCTTTGGCCGGAGAGACGATATCGAACCGATCCCGTGCGGCAGCTCTGTCAAAAGGGCATCGATCTGCTGATCAACCTCTCCGCCTCCCCCTGGCATATAGGCAAGGAGAAGGTGAGGTATCGTCTTTTGGCGGAGGTAGCCAAGCGGGAGAAGATTCCGGTGATTCAGGTCAATCAGGTAGGCGGAAATGACGAGCTGGTTTTTGACGGCCAAAGTATGGCGGTCAATCGTCAGGGTGCACTTTTGGCGGTGGGGGCGTCATTCGCCGAAGACGTCAAGGTGGTGGACTTGGAGGGCAAGTCGGAGAAGCCGATCTGGAAGGGAGAGGAGGAGCAGGTTTTCCGAGCACTCGTTTTGGGAACGAGAGATTATTTGCACAAATGCGGCTTTCGAGAGGTCGTGCTTGGGTTAAGTGGAGGAATCGACAGTGCGTTGACGGCGGTGATTGCAGTCGAGGCCCTCGGCCCGAATCAGTTGTTGGGGGTTGCCTTACCCAGCCCATTTTCGAGTGAGGGTAGTGTGGCGGATGCGGAGGCCTTAGCCAAGAACCTGGGAATTCGATGGGCCAAGATCCCGATTCAAAATCCGTTTGAGACGGTGTTGCGATCGATCGATCCAGTGCGTGGCGGAAAAAAAGGCGGACTGACGGAGGAAAACCTGCAGTCGCGCTTGCGGGGATTAATTCTGATGGGGATCTCGAACGATTCGGGTCGGCTGCTTTTAACCACGGGCAACAAGAGCGAAATGGCGGTGGGCTACTGCACGTTGTATGGGGACATGTGTGGGGCGTTGGCCGTACTGGCCGATGTTCCCAAGACGATGGTGTATCGGATCTCCAAGTGGGTGAACCGAAACGGTGAGGTCATCCCCAAAAGTTCGATCGAAAAGGCTCCCAGTGCCGAGCTTCGGCCCAACCAGAAAGACCAAGATAGCCTACCTCCGTACGAGGAGTTGGACCGTATTTTGGAAAGTTACGTGGTGAATGAGGGATCGATTGAGGGCATGGTGAAAAAGGGAATTTCACGCACCGTGGCCGAGGAGATGGTTCGGAAGATCGATCTATCGGAGTACAAAAGGCGGCAGGCGGCGCCCGGGATCAAGGTTACAACCAAAGCGTTTGGGATGGGGCGGCGAGTGCCCTTGGCTCAGCGCTTTGATCCACGCGAGGGCGCCCGAAGCGGAAGTGGAAAGCGGTAGCGCTTCATAATGCCACCGACCTCGCGATTGATCCAAGCAGGGTTTAATCCGTACTCCTCAAGGGTGTAGTGGTGGGAGCTTTTGTATTCGAGCGCGCGCCGCGACTCGATTTCGATCTGACGGGAGGCGCGGGGGGTGAGTGGGATATGGAAGTGCGAGTAGATCGAGCGAGCAACGGTTTCAGGGCGACGGACCAGATCGGTATAAAAGATTCGCAGGTAGGATTCCGAGCGGGCAGAGATATCAAACTTTTCCAAATGGAGGAACCAGGCGGTGGCCAGTTCGGCATATTCTTTGGATTCTGGTCCGTCTTTGCGAATCGAGGGGTCGACCCAGTGCCACACCGTGTAAAAAACGCTAATATGGGAGGGAACGGACTCCACCGGATTTCTAAGAATGTTAATGATCCGAGCATCGGGAAATTCCGCGCGCAGAGATTGGACTGAGCCAGAAAGTTGGGTTGCTTTGGAAAGGAGGATCTTGTCGGGTCCATTCAGATAGAGGTGGCGCTGAAGACAAGAGCGGTAGTAGCGCATGAGGCGGCGACGTTGGCGTGGGGGTAGGTCGTCCGCGAAACCGGCGCCCCATAGATCTCGGACGTAGGGAAAAAGGAGATAGATCGCCTCGGTCACAAAAGTGTAGACGAAGAAGCCGTCGTCCTCTTCGGGTTGGGCAAAGCGCATTTTATGCATGCCATCCCAACCGCCAAAGCAGTGGCGTTCAATCCAAGAGGAGATATCGGAAAGAAGTCCGCCTTTGATCCGGCTCGCTCGTGCGACCGAGTGAATAATTTTCTGAATCGTAATACTTGGAAAAATGGTTTGGTACATCAGCACGGGGGCAAAGGCACGACGGTTGCGGGCGAGGAGTTTCTGGAGAAAGGTGGTGCCACTACGGGGCGGGGCGATGATGAAGACGGGACGGATGATTTTCTGATTACGGAAGTCTGGAAAAAGAAGGTGGTCGAGTGCCCGACCGATGGCGACCACGATCCAGCACAGGGTCAGAAGAAGTAAAAAGAAGGTAACAATGATCCAGCGGCGAGCCTGAAACGGACGGCCCAAATAAGACAGATAAAGAGCTTTGGCCGTTAGGCCCAAATTCAGGTACATAAAGGTACTCCTCTTGTAGTGGAAAAGCCTTCTAGAACAATGCAAACCCCTCCGCCCGCATGACCTTGGATTTCTTAATTTCGGCAATTGCTGATTTTCGCTACCTTGCGATGTTCGGCATCCTTTTTGTCTCGGCCATGGGGGTGCCCTTACCCGAGGAACCGCTCCTCGTGGCGAGTGGTTTATCCGTCGGTTGGGGGAGTTCGAGCTACTGGCTCACCTGTGGGGCGTGTCTCTTGGGAATTTTGTCGGGGGACCTGTGGGTGTATTTTTTAGGAAGGCGAGGAGGGACGTGGTTTCTGCAGACTCGGCTGGGGTCGCTTGTTTTCTCCGCCAAACGCCAGGACAGCATTGAGCGTTTATTCGAAAAGCATGGGCTGAAGACAGTTTTTTTGGGTCGGTTTATTCCCGCGGTTCGGTTTGGGGTCTTTTTCTTTGCCGGCCGGCACCGAATGGATATACGAAAGTTTCTTGGGCTGAACTCGATCGGAGCGTTGGTGTATGCGCCGCTCTGGATCTGGTTGAGTGCGGTGGCAGGGGAACGTTTTGCGCGGACTCCTGCGGCGGCGCGATTGGCCGAGCAGTGGGTGGAGCGAGGCAGCCTGATCCTGATCGGGCTGGTCATTCTGATCTCTGCCGGAATGATTTGGGGGGCAGGAAAGAAAAAGAGTTAATTTACCGAGAGAAGTTCCACTCACGACGGCTGTAGCGATCCTGCTCGAGTTCGTTCGCGAGCTGAATTTCTGGTGGGGTCATGGTGGATGGAAGCAGGGGTTGGCCTAAACACTCGCCCAGAGACTCGGGAAGAAGTTCGAGCAATTGGGCGGGGATGGCTTGGGAGAGAAGGATGGTTCCTTGATGTAAGCATCCCTGCTTGGTTCGGCGTTGGGCGGCGCCGGCCAACTTTCGGCCCTTTGGGTCAAGAATATCGGCGGGCACAGGTTTGAGAAAGCAGGCGGGATCGTCTTGGTCGGGCTTGGCCGTCGCGAGATGGCACGGCACTCCACAATCATGCAGAGCCTGGGCGATGGCTTGATGAATGGTCTGATAGGAGAAAAGAGTGCCCGCCGTCGTCAAAGGATGGAGTGGGGGCAAGACAAGGGTGTAGGTGAGATCTTGGCCGTGCTCGACCAAGCCGCCACCGGTATATCGCCGGACGAAAGGCCGATCGGAAGGCGCCACGGATGCTTTTTGAAAGTAACCCAAGGATACGCAGCGTTGAGACCAAGCGTAGATCCGCAGGGTAGGAGTTTGGACGAGGCGGAGGAGGGCCTCGTCGATGGCCATATTGCGAGCTGGGTTTTCAGCCGGGTGGACGATCAGGCGAGAGGCCATTCCCTTTACGATGGGAACAACCTTGGGGGCGGGCAAGAGTTGCCATAGGGCAGAGATTTGCTAACGAGAGTGGATGAATTTTATTCTGGCGGTTTGGGCGTGTCTGATTTTGGTCTTGGCGGGTTGTGCCAGCAGTGGAAGTAGAGATGCGGGAATGGCGATGATTCTTTCTGATGTTCCCCTGAAAGAGGCTGGTCCCAATCAAGTCGTGCCGGCGACGACCACCTTGCGGCGGGGAGATCGCGTCAGCGTGCGACGAGTCGTGGGAGACTATGCTGAAGTGGAGACAATGGATCATCGGCGGGGATATGTGCCGACGGGCGTTTTGGAAGATCAGTAACTCGGCAAAAAAGTTGGCACGTTCTCGAGAAAGTCGTATTCTTGTCCCTCGGGGAGTCCAGACGGCTGGGCTGAGAGTCGGGAACCACGGTCCCGAGACCCTATAACCTGATGCGGATCATGCCGCCGGAGGGAACGGGCGAACCCTTTTCCACGGCAGCGCGCAATGGGGAAAGGAATCACCATGAGTGTCAAGTTGCCGAAGATCGAGGAGTTGGAGGATTTGGAGGGGATGAAGCGGGTCTATGTGACCGGTTCTCGGCCAGATGTAAAAGTTCCCTTTCGTGAGATTGAGTTGCAACCCACCCGACAGCCGGACGGGAAACTCCAAACCAATGAGCCGGTGCGGGTGTACGACACGAGTGGCCCCTGGGGGGATCTGGATTTTCATGGCGATGTCAGGCGAGGGTTGCCCCCGCTTCGAGAGGCGTGGATCCAAGAGAGGGGAGATACGGAAACTTATGTGGGTCGGTCCGTGCGGCCGGAGGACAACGGACATTCGGAATCGAATGGGGCCGTGCGCGAACAGTTTCCTGGTATTTCCAAAAAGCCGAGGCGCGCGAAGACCGGATCTGTCTCGCAGTTGAACTACGCCCGGAAAGGGGTGATCACGCCCGAAATGGAGTTTATTGCGATTCGGGAGAACATGAAATTGCAGGCGGCCAAAGAGATGGTTGAAATGTCGGCCCAAGCACCGCGGGACAGTTTGAAGTTTCAGCATCCAGGACACTCCTGGGGGGCGGCGATTCCCAAAGAGATTACTCCAGAGTTCGTCCGGAGTGAGGTGGCGCGTGGGCGGGCGATAATACCCGCCAATATCAACCACCCCGAACTTGAGCCGATGATCATTGGGAGAAACTTTTTGGTGAAGATCAACGCGAATATTGGAAACAGTGCGGTCGCGTCCTCGATCGAGGAGGAGGTAGAGAAGTTACGCTGGTCGATCCGTTGGGGGGCAGACACGGTCATGGATCTTTCTACGGGAAAAAATATTCATCAGACGCGCGAGTGGATCTTGCGGAATTCCCCTGTGCCGATCGGTACTGTCCCGATTTATCAGGCACTGGAAAAAGTGGGCGGAAAGGCGGAGGATCTGACATGGGAACTATTTCGTGACACCCTTTTGGAACAAGCGGAGCAGGGAGTGGACTACTTCACCATTCATGCGGGGGTTCTGTTACGATTTGTTCCGCTTACGGCCAAACGGATGACCGGAATCGTCAGTCGCGGGGGATCGATTATGGCCAAGTGGTGTCTTTCTCATCACCAGGAGAACTTCCTTTGGACCCATTGGGATGATATCTGCGACATCATGGCGGCCTATGACATTAGTTTTTCGATCGGAGATGGTTTGCGACCTGGATCGTTGGCGGATGCCAATGATGAGGCACAGTTTGGGGAGTTGAAGGCGCAAGGGGATTTAACAAAACGCGCTTGGGCGCGAGGGGTGCAGGTGATGAATGAAGGGCCGGGCCATGTGCCGATGCATATGATCCAAGAAAACATGGAAAAGCAGTTGGAGTGGTGTCACGAGGCGCCCTTTTACACGTTGGGACCGCTCACGACCGACATTGCCCCGGGATATGACCATATTACCTCGGCGATCGGGGCCGCGATGATCGGCTGGTACGGATGTGCGATGCTCTGTTATGTCACACCCAAAGAGCATTTGGGCCTACCCAATCGGGACGATGTGAAGGCGGGGGTGATCGCGTACAAGATTGCGGCGCATGCGGCTGATTTGGCAAAGGGTCATCCTGGGGCGCAGTATCGGGATAATGCGTTGTCGAAAGCGCGTTTTGAGTTTCGCTGGAGGGATCAGTTCAACCTCGGATTAGATCCGGTCACGGCTCGGGAATACCACGATGAGACTTTACCGGCCGAGGGGGCGAAGAGTGCGCACTTCTGCTCGATGTGTGGACCTCAATTCTGCTCCATGAAGATTACCGAAGATGTGAGAAAGTATGCCGCGGAGCAGGGCGTGAAAGAGGAGGAGGCACTGAAAGCTGGGATGGAGAAAAAGTCGAAAGAGTTTGTGGAAAAGGGGGCTGAAGTCTACGGGTGAAAGAGAATTAGGAGGCCGGGGAGTTGGAGGTGATGATTCTTGTTAGAAAGTGGCGCAGGCATATTGGATTTGTTTGGAAGGCAAACGAGGGTTCGATTCCCTCCAGCCGCACCAAATATATACAAGCCAGCAACTTGCAGAAGAAAAATCCGGGGAATTCACTCGATTTACAACGAAAAGTTACAACACAGTTCGAAAAATAATCGATCCAAAGGTTCGATTCCCGACAGATGATCAGCGGGTGGTTTTAGCTCTCGTTGAGTTCTCGATCCAAAGGAACAAAACCGGCAACAGGACTAAAGTTAAAAATGTGGACGTAATAATTCCTCCAACCACGACAGTAGCTAGAGGACGCTGAACCTCAGCCCCCGCTCCTGTTGAAATTGCCATCGGAATAAAACCCGCAGCGGCCACGGACGCAGTCATGATCTTTGGTTGAAGCCGAGTGAAAGTCCCCTCCCGGACCGCCTGTTCTAATGGAACCCCTTGCCGACGAAGTTGCTGGATATAGGTGATCAACATCACCCCGTTAAGGACAGCGATTCCTGAAAGGGCTAAAAATCCTACTACAGCGGAGATCGTCAGAGGCATTCCCCTAAGGGCCAAAGCAAAAACTCCCCCAGTTACCGCTGTGGGAACGCAGAGCAGCACCAACAGGGCATGGCGCAAGCTCTTGAGAGCTGCAAAAAGAAGTATGAGGATGAGAATTAAAGTCATCGGCACCACAACTCGCAGGCGCTGAGTTGCTTCTTGGTAGTGTTTAAATTGACCACCCATCTCGACTCTATATCCCTTCGGGAGGTCAATTTTGGAGAGTTTCGTTTGCGCTGCGTTAATCCAATCGCTGGCACTTCCTCCCTTGAGACTGACCATGAGGGCAACTCGCCTCTGTCCGGTCTCTCGCGAAATCGCGTTCACTTGATCACTTACTTTAAAAGTTGCGATTTTCTCGAGAGGGACAGTCCCGCCGTCTTCCGTGGGAACCGGTAGGCGGCGGATCTGAGTCAGGTCATTCCGAATATGCTCAGGCAGACGGACCACCACGGGAATTCGTTGATTGCCCCGAATCACTGTGCCGACATCGCTTCCAGCCAAGGCAGTGGCGATCACATCATTAATTTCCCGAGCATGCACGTCATAGGCCAACAAGGCCTGCCGGTCTGGCTTAATTTCCAAGACTGGAGCCTTTCCCAAGGTGTCAAACTCGACTTCCGCCGTGCCGGGGATCTTTTCTAAAAACTCTCTAATTTCGTTGCCGATTCTCTCCAACTCAGTGAAGTCGTCTCCAAAAATCTTTACGGCTATGTCGGCCCGAGTTCCCTCGAGGATCTCGTTAAAACGCATCTCAATCGGTTGGGAAAAAATGTAGGACTGTCCCGGAATCGTCTTTTGCAGAAGTTCGGATATGCGCTGGGTCAGGTCGTTCTGATTGTTGTGGCCCTTCCATTTGGAGCGAGGCTTAAGAATCAAGAATGAATCAGCGATATTGACCCCCATGGGATCTGTGGCTGCCTCGTCGGTCCCTATTTTGGAGTAAATCTGGGCGACCTCCGGGATGTTTTCGAGAATCACCTTTTCAGACTTTTGTTGCATGGTTAAGGCCTGATCCAGAGAAACTCCAGCAGCCCGGATCATATGAGCGGTGATGGCGCCTTCATCGAGCCGGGGCAGAAATTCTTTATCCATCCATGTCAGGATCCCCATGGAAAAAAGAAACACTCCCGCTGTCCATCCAACAAACATCCGGCGCTTTTTCATGGCCTGCTCGTACAAACGTCGATGAGCATTCTGGATCGAGCGGAGCCAATGGGGATCGTGGTCGTGGGAAAAATCTTTTAGCGCGAAACGACAAAGTGCCGGCATTCCTAGCAAGCCAACGAAAAGGGAGCCTACTAAGGCGAGCATCACCGTCAGGGCCATTGGATGGAACATTTTCCCTTCGATGCCGCCTAAGGCGAGGATCGGTACATAAACAATCGTTACAATCATGACTCCAAAGCACATGGGGGAAGCCACCTCCTGAGCTGCGCTAAGAATCACCTGGTTTTTCTCTTTTTCGGCTAAGGGTTGCCCCTTCTTCTTCTGATTTTCGCGAAGGCGACGCACAATATTCTCCACCATCACCACAGATGCATCCACGATCAGTCCAAAATCAACCGCGCCTAGGCTCATTAGGTTCCCTGAAATGCGACACGGAACCATTCCTGTCACGGCCAGAAGGAAGGAAAGGGGGATCGATAGGGAAACAATCAGAGCCGCTCGAAAGTTTCCCAAAAGAAGGAGCAGAACTACAACGACAATGACAGCGCCTTCGGTGAGATTGTTGCGGACAGTAGCGATCGTGCGGTCCACTAAATCGGCGCGGTTAGACAGTATCTGAATTTCCACGCCAGGCGGTAGGGAGGGGGAGATTTCCTGGATTTGGGCCTCGACGCTTCGAGCAACGACCCTGGGATTCTCGCCAGCCAGCATCATGACGGTTCCAAGGAGGGCCTCCCGGCCGTTCCATGTTGCAGCCCCAACGCGGACAGATGAGCCCGTCTGCACCTCTGCCACTTCGGATAGCCGCAGGGCAGTGGCTCCTGGTCCTGTCTTCACTGCAAGAGTGGCAACCTCTTCAGGCTGGTTTACGCGAGTGTTGGCGCGGACATTAACCTGTTCCCCGCCTAAAGAGAGAATCCCCCCGCCTGCATTTTCCGTGTTCTCCGCCACCACGTCACGGATTTCTCGAAAAGAAAGGCCTGCTCCAGTTAGCTTTTCTGGTGAAGGCAGGACAAGCAACTGCCTTTCTTTTCCGCCTATCGTGTTGATTTCTGCGACCCCCGGAACGGCGCGGAGCCTCGGCTTGATCAAAAGATCGTGGATGCGCTTTAGTTCCATGAGCTGTCCCGATCGGTCGTTGGGTATATCTGGGCTTTGGGCATCTGCTTTAAAGTCGACAGTATAAAAAACAATTTCTCCAAGTCCCGTTACCATTGGGGCCAAGCGTGGAGCCACATCGGATGGCAGGGAGGGTGTGGCAGCTTGGATCTTTTCCGAAATCATTTGTCTGGCTCGGAATAAATCGGTGCCATCCCGAAAAATTAAGGTGATCTGGGAAAGACCAAACTTTGAGAGCGAACGAATCTCCTCCATGCCAGGAACTCCGGCTAATTCAGTCTCGAGGGGGAAGGTTACTTGTTTTTCCACTTCCTCCGGTGCCAATCCCTTTACCAGGGTGTTGACTTGAACCTGAACAGGGGAAATATCTGGCACGGCATCAACTGGCAGTCGGGTAAAGGAGTAGAGACCTACGAGAACTGTAGCCACTAAAACCAGAATCACGCCGCGGGCGTGATCCACGCAGAAAGATAAAAGGGATTTCATTTAGTGGCAGTGACCTCCACCGCTTTCCTTTTTCCTTTCAAGCAAATAGAGGGCATCCACGGAGCGAATCGCAACCTGATCAGCTTCCTGAAGGCCCTCCAAAATCTCGGTCCAACCTCGATCCTGGGCACCGATTTTGACTATTTTTCGCAACCAGTAATTTTCCTGATGCAAATAAACCACCGGACCCGTTGCTGTAGTTAGGACGGCGTCGTTGGGGACTGCGAGTGCGATACGGGGCTGAGTGTCGAGCGTGACAGAACCAGTGACAATGTCCCCCACCTGAAGGGAAAGCGCTGGATCCTTAATTTCCCAAAGAAGTTCTCGTTGGCCGGCCCGCCATCCAGACTCCTCATCCTCTTTACTGAGAAGGGATCCTGTGAATTGATCTTTGGATGGGGGCGGTCGGTAAAACTGTGCTTCGACATTATTTACGACTGATTCAGCTGCCTCTGCAGGTAATAGGCAACTGGCGTAAGCAGAACCTTGTTTTTCTCGACCATGTCGCAGGCTTGCCTCTCCGGCGCCACGATAAATCTGCCCAGAAAAAGAAGCTGTTTGCACGAACTCGTGTTTTACAACTGGATTTGATTCCGGGGCCAGGGCAAGTGTTTCTTCAGGCGTTAGGGTGAGAGATTCTTCCTTGCCATCACAATGATCTTCTTTGTCTGCTTCGTGCTCATGGGGATCAACCGGAGTTTCAGCTTTGGCTTCGGTCACTTCTTTCGCAGAAGTATTCGAATCTAGTTTTTCCTTTTCCTGATTCTGGGACGAGGGGCTGCAGGAAGCCATGAGCAAAGCGAATCCAGGCACGAAGCATCGATAAAATAGGATAGATCTCCAATTCGTCATGGATTTGTCCCCGCTGTGCTTACGCTCTGAGCTTGCCGTGTGGGCAAGCATCCGCCCGCAGTTAGAAGATCGAGGTCCAGCCAACTTTGCCAAGCTTCCAACAGGCTCTGGTTTCGAGTCCGAAGAGCAGCAAGAAATTGGCGCTGCATTTCAAGAAGAAGTTGGATTCCCACTGCCCCGGTACGGTACTGACGATCCGCCAAGCCTGCAGATTGGGACAACATATTGATGTCCCGTGCTGGCGTGGCCTGTAGATGTTCAAGAGCCAAGGTATAGGCTCGAATTCTTTGGTAAATTACCATGCGAACCTGACGGGCGGCATCCTGCTTAAGCCAGTAGGCTTTTTCTTGGCGAGCTTTGGCTGTGTCGATTCCTCCCTGGTTCCAGTTCCAAAGAGGTAAAGACATCGCCAAGACCATGCCCATATTGAGGGCATCCTCACCTGCAGTTTCTTGGCTAAAGTACGGCCCCACCTTGAAATCCGGAGCCATTTCCAACTCAGAGGCACTCACTGCCTTGGCGGCACGCTCCAGCTCCAGATGACGGATTCGGAGCTGTAGGTTGTTTTCCTCCCCAGATCGGAGCATATTGGGTATGTCTCCCACCGGAAAAGCAGGAGTTCCTACACCCTGATCAAGCCGGATTTCCTCTTTGTCGGGGCGCCCTAAGAGACTGTTCAGTTGTATTCTGATTTCTTCCTGCTTTTGTTTCAGTTCCCGAGCGGTGAAGTGTAAATCGGTCAGACTTCCTTGGATGGCCCGGAATTCCAGGAGTTTGGTGGGGCCGGCGATGGGGCGTGCCTCCAGTAGCTGCAGGAGAGCTTGGCTGCGCTCGCTCAATTCGGCGGTGGCATTAGCATTCTCCCGAACCAAAATCCACTGAATGCCCAGACTGCGAACTTGTCCGGCGAGGGCTTGACGGAACTGTTGCACGCCCAACTCAGCCAACCGGATGTTCTGGTTAGCGATTGCCTTTCGTAGCGATCCTTTGCCAGGAAATTCAAAAGTCTGGACAATCGCAAGGCCTCGGCTGACGCCTTCACCGGTAAGGAGTTCCTGCGCATCCGAGACTCTTCGATAGGCGTAATTCCCTTCGAACTCAGGATTTTTCCACATTCCTGCTTGTCGACGTTCCCCGCGGGCCACACCCAGCTCAGCCTCGTAAGAGCGAAGTTCCAGATTGTTGTTAATTGCTTCCGTTACCAATTCCTCGATTGGCAGTGGGTAGGAGGCGGGTGCAGAGATCTCTGGGGTAGCCGAGGCCCGCATCTGAAACAGGACCACGAGGCAAATAAGCCTCGTTGGATTGGAAAATATCCAGTCCAAATCTAACAAACTGACTGTCCTGAAAAAAATCTTCATTGCCTAGAACCTGATTGGGTTCCGGTTTTTATGCCGGAAGGGTTGACGATCATCGAAATTCCGGTGACAACCGGAATGAACTACCCAGCTAAGCTACGGAGTAGCTTAGGATTCTTAACTCAGGCGGGGAGGTTGGAGGTCAGGAGGAAAAACAATTTTTGGCCAGAATTTCTCTTTCCAAGCAAGAGCTTCGTCCGATCGGAAGGAACCGGAAAAAGGCACGTGAGTTTGAGTCAGGATCACGGAGGCCGAAAAACAGCTGCAGTCTAGATGTTTGGTGGGAAAATCTTGTTTTTGAGGCTTCTCGTGACTCGAGGCATCCGCGTGATGATGGGAACAACCAATTAAACCATGGCTTTCAGCCATGGTTGTAAATGTAAAACCAATCAGAGCCAATCCAAGGCAGAGATGAGAAAACAGTTTCACAAACAATATCCTAGTCTTGAATGGAGGTGGATCAAGGTCATTTCCAGAGAATCAAACTCCATAAAAACTGCTATGATTTTGCAGTTCAAATAAAAAAAGTTACAACATCATTGCAACCAGCCTTTTTAAAAAGAGCGTGAATCGAGAAAAAAAGGCCTGTAAATCAGTGGTCTGCAAAACTCACTCTACGAGGGTTCGATTCCGCCCTAAACCTGCCCAAAGCCGCCGAGGAGGTGAGTTAGCGGCCAGGCGTGGCCTTTCCCCCAAAGTGTGGCAAATTGCAGTCTGAATGAATTTTTGGCGTAACGTTCTGGTTGCTCTTGTTCTCGTTTGGGCGGTGGCTGGGAGCATCATTTATGGGGTGCGACAGGCCCGTCCGACGGCGCAATCCCTCACCGTTTATCTAGAGAAACATCCGCTCGCGACGGAGTCGGGGACGAAACGAGCCAAAATCATCACTCGCGTCGGCAACATGTTGAATGGACTGAGTTTGGAGGACCGGCAAACTTTGCGGGGGGACGGCGTCACCCGAGATTTTTTCATAAGCTTGACCCCGGCGGAGCAGGCAAATTTTCTCGACGCAACCCTCCCGGCGGGTTTTAAGCAAATCATGGAAGCCTTCAACAAAATGGAGCCCGAAAAACGTAAAGAATTTGTGAATCGGGCCTTGGCGGAAGCCAAAAAGCGTCAAGGCGAAGCCCCGCCAGCGGGCTTGAATGACCAGCTGGTGCAGAAAATGGTCAATCAGGGACTGAATACCTTCTATGCCGAGGCTAGTGCCAACGCAAAACTCGATCTTGCTCCTTTGATCGAGCAAATGCAGAGGAATTTACAATCCCTGCGATAAAAAAAAGCGCCTTCACCCTGGTCGAAATGCTGGTGGTGATCGGGGTGATCGGTGTCTTGACGGCCATGGCCGTGCCCGTATCGATGCGCATGGTCCAAAAAGGACGCTCGACCGCTTGTTTAGGGAATCTTCGGCAACTCGGCGTGGCCTTGAATCTGTACTTGGGCGAGCATAACCAGGTCATGCCGGTTTTGGCGGCGGGGCGATCGCAAAAGAGTGAGCAGCTAGACGTAATCGACACCAAGCTGAGAGAGTATGCGCCAGACGAGCGCATATTTTGCTGCCCAGCGGATGCCGGCAAAATTGCCGAGACGACGGGCACCAGCTATCATTGGAATAGTGCTCTCAATGGGCAGTCTATCCTTAGCTTAAACTTTTTGAACAATACGACCCCAACCACCATTCCGGTTTTAGCGGACAAAGAGGGATTTCATACTCACTGCAAAAGCAAGGTGAATATCCTCACGGCCGACGGCCGCATTAGCCAAGGGCTTAATTTCACCACCACCCGCTGACATTTTCCATGATTCGACTTGAGCACTTAAGCAAAACCTTCAAAAAACGTGTTGCCTTGGAGGATTTGTCACTGGAAATCCGCGCAGGCGAAATCTTCGGGCTCCTTGGCCACAACGGGGCGGGTAAAAGTACGACGCTCGGAATGTTGCTCGGGCAAATCTACCCGACGTCGGGGGAAGCTTTTATCCGAGGGGTTTCTGTGCAGCAAAACCGGCAGAAGGCGCTCGACAAAGTCGGAGCCATTTTTGAGGAGCCCGCCTTTCACGATTACCTGAGTGGTTGGGACAACCTGCGGATTTTGACGAGTTACTCCGCTCGCCTGCCGGATGAGGAATTGCGCGAGGCGGTACGCTTCACCGGCTTAGAAAAGCGCATTCACGACCCAGTTTGGGTCTATAGCCATGGCATGCGTCAGCGCCTGGCTTTAGCGCAAGCGTTGTTGCCTCGTCCGGACCTGATCCTTTTGGATGAGCCGGCCGAGGGCCTCGATCCCGAAGGTATTTACGAGATGCGCAAATTGATTGTGCGTCTGAATCGTGAGCGGGGGATGACGGTGGTGCTCTCCTCCCATCTGCTGGCCGAGGTGGAGCAACTTTGCGATCGCGTCGCGATATTGAATCAGGGGCGCCTGATCTTCGAGGGGCGCTGGAATGAGCTCACGGCTGACCCCTCTCCGGCCCACCGATTGGAAGTGGACGACTGGAAAAAAGCGGGGGTCATTTTGAAAAAACTGCGGGTAAGCCAGCCCACGTCAGACACGATTTCTCTGGCACCAGGGGGGGACATGGCCGACGTGGTCTCCGCTTTGGTCCAAGGGGGTGTGCGTATTCGGGCGATCGAACCTTTGCGCCGAAATTTGGAAGATATCTATTTGAAGGCCATTTCGACCGCCAAGCACGCATGAGCCTTTTCTTCCTGCAAATGCGTAATGAGTTGCATAAACTCTTTGCCCGCAAACGGACTTACTTGGGATTTGCCGCATTTGTTGCGGTGGAAATCCTACTGCTTTTGCTCTTGAACCTGCCCAAGCCGAAAGCGGGCTTCCGGAAGTTGATTGAGCAAAATGGCTACGGTTTCGACCAGTATTTCTCCGGCGCCACCTTGGGTCTGCTCATGCTGATGTGGACGACCTTTCTGCTGGGGGCGCTCTATCTTGCGCTGGTGGCGGGCGATGTGGTGGCGAAGGAAGTGGAAGACGGCACCTTGCGCATGATTCTTTGTCGGCCCATTTCTCGGCTGCGGGTAGGTTTTTTGAAGTATGCCGCCTGCGTGCTTTATACTTTCGCCCTGACCTTTTTCATCGGCCTGACGGCTTTGGTCGCGGGATTGCTTTACTGCGGGTGGGGCGGTCTTTTTGCGATTGCCCCGCTGGAGCAACTTCTGGCCATGCACGAGGCGTGGCCGGGTTTCTGGCGCTATCTCGGCGCTTTGCCTTTACTGGGCTTTGGACTGGTCAGTATCAGCAGTCTGGGGTTTCTTTTTTCCTGCTGCGAAATGAAGCCTGCGGCCGCCACGATTTTGACCCTATCGATATTTTTCTTCGACTCGATCTTTCGGAGTATTTCCTATTTTGAAAGTCTGCGTGGTTGGTTTATGACCAGCCACATGACAGTGTGGCTGCGGGTTTTTGAATATCACATTCCCTGGTGGAGGATTGCCGAGGACGTCACTTGGCTGGGGGCACTCAACGTCACCTTTGCTCTGGTCGGTTTGGCCATCTTGCAAAAGCGGGACTTTAAGGCTTAAGGAGGTACCCCGAGCGGTCTTGAAAGAAATGTAGTTTGGTTTTAGGCACCCAATCGAACAATGGCGGAAAAAAGTTTTGCGGGGATAGGCATCACGGAGAGGCGGGATTGGCGGAGGAGGAGAAGATCGGAGAACTTTTTGTCGGCTTTGAGCTGATCGAGAGTGATCGGATGAGCAAAGGCACGCACCGCCTTGAGTTTCACCGAGCTCCAATCTTCGCCTTTGGGTGAGGTGGGGTCGGGGAAAGCGGTTGCCAGCACTTGGGCGAGGCCGACGACGGCTTTTTCATCCACACTGTGGTAGTAGAGGACGGAATCCCCGACTTTCATGGCGCGAAGAAAATTGCGGGCTTGGTAGTTGCGAACTCCATCCCAAATCGTCGTCTTCTCCTTCCAAAAAAGGGAGAAGGGGTATTTCGAGGGCTCCTGTTTCACCAACCATGAGGTCATGGCAATGATCATGGGAGCAAAAATGAGTCTGCCAAGTCGGGTTGTTTCAGACTCCCCCTTTGTCGAGTTTGGGCTAGATTTACCAGATGCATCGTTTCCAAAGAAAAGGAGGCCGGCTTTATGCCGAAGGGGTCGCCCTCGATCGATTAGCTGATCGTTTGGGCACCCCTCTATACGTTTATTCCTCCGGCACGATCGTGGATCACTATCGCCGATTGCGGGGTGTGTTGCGGGCGGTGGACCCCTTGGTCTGCTACTCGGTCAAGGCGAACAGTAATTTGGCTATTTTGTCTATCTTGGCGAGGTTAGGCAGTGGCTTTGATGTGGTCAGTGGGGGTGAGTTGGAACGTGTGCGCAAGGTGGGGGGCAAGATGGAGCGATGCGTTTTTGCGGGCGTAGGGAAGACCCAAGACGAAATTGAACTTGGCTTACGCTTTGGGGTGAAGGCTTTTCATGTCGAAAGCGAGGAGGAGCTGGATCAGATCGCTTCGGTCGCGGGTCGCAAAAAGGGGCGACGTGCCCCCATCGCTTTGCGGGTGAATCCGGACGTGCAAGCGGGGGGTCATGCCAAAATCACCACCGGGACGTACGCCAACAAGTTTGGCATTCCCTTTGAGCAAATCGCGGCGGTTTATCGACGGGCGGACGCCAATCCGCGACTGCATTTGCGAGGAATCCAAATGCATATCGGTTCCCAGATCACCCAAGCGGCTCCTTTTCGGGCAGCGGTGCGAAAGATGATCCCACTGGTGGAGCGTCTGCGGGGCCGTCACGGGTTGGAGTATTTTGATGTCGGTGGGGGCGTTGGAATCGTTTACGAGGATGCTTTGGCCAGTGGCCGAGATGGATGGTGGAAGAGTCTCCGGGCGGCGAAGGCGATGACGCTGAGCGAGTACGCCACCTCCTTGGTGCCCATGTTGCGTGACCTGAAGATGCAGATTCTGTTGGAGCCAGGTCGCTTTCTGGTGGGCAACGCCGGGGTTCTAGTGACCGAGGTGTTGTATCGAAAGGAAACAGGGCGGAAGCACTTCACCATCGTGGATGCGGGAATGAACGACCTGGTCAGGCCTGCCCTCTATGAGGCGTATCATCAGATCGAACCGGTTGGAAAACCTCGTCCTGGGGCTATCTCAACCGACGTGGTGGGTCCGGTCTGTGAGTCGGGAGATGTGTTTTGTCACGATCGATCGTTAGCCCCCCTCGAAAAGGGGGACCGAGTGGCTATCCTCAGTGCAGGGGCCTACGGATTTTCGATGAGCTCCAACTACAATACGCGTCCTCGGCCAGCTGAGGTATTGGTGACTGGGACGAGGGCCAAGGTGGTTCGACCGCGCGAAAAGGTGGCGGCTTTGTGGCATGGAGAAAAGAGGTCGTGAGTCGCTCCATCCGTTTTTGGAAGTTGGAGGGTGCGGGAAATGATTTTATTGGGCTCGATGGACGCAAGGGTGGCCTTGGTCTCAACCGAGGAAAGATTGCCCGCCTGTGCGATCGTCGGCGGGGGGTGGGGGCGGACGGTGTGTTGGTGGTGGAAAAGCCGAGGGGTCGGGCCGCAGATTTTCGGATGCGCTACTATAATGCCGACGGCGGTGAGGCTGAGATGTGTGGAAACGGGGCCCGATGCTTTGCTTTGCTGGCGCGCGCCGCGACGGCTCGTGCTGGCAAGAGCCTACGGGTGCAAACACGCGCGGGTTTGGTTGTGCTCCAGATTTTTGGAAAAGATGTTCGCGTTTCGATGACGGAGCCCGGCTTGCCGAGATTGAAGCGAACCATAGTCGCAGCGGGTCGAAAGGTAACGCTGGACTGCATCAACACTGGGGTGCCCCATGCGGTAGAGTTTGTCCGGTCTTTGGCGTCGGTTGATGTTGCCCGAGTTGGGCGTGCGATTCGTGTTCACTCGGCTTTTGCGCCGGCAGGAACAAATGTGAATTTTGTACAAATTGGCCAGGGTGGGCGCATCGAGGTCAGAACGTATGAAAGGGGGGTGGAGGGGGAGACCTTGGCTTGTGGGACAGGAGTGGTGGCATCCTCGATTCTTTCGAGTTTGCGTCGGGGAATCAGACCTCCGATTCGTGTGAAGACAAAGGGAGGAGATTTACTGAAGGTGGATTTTGAGTTCGAGGCGGGACGCGCCAAAAAAGTTACCCTGCAAGGGCCGGCTCGAATCGTGTATACGGGAGTGCTGTATGTTTAATGGAACTTACACCGCTTTGGTAACCCCCTTTCGCAATGGGCAGGTGGACGTAAAGGCATTTGAGGCGCTGATCGATCGGCAAGCGGCGGCGGGGATCGAGGGAATTATTCCAGTCGGGACAACGGGGGAGTCTCCCACCTTAAATATGCAGGAGCATGTTCGGGTCATCGAGTTGGCCGTTCAATTTGCCAAAAAGCGAATGAAGGTAGTGGCGGGCACGGGATCGAACAGCACCGCGGAGGCGATTGAGCTATCGACGGGCGGCCAGAGAGCTCGGGCGGATGCTCTTCTTCTGGTGGCGCCTTACTACAACAAACCGAGTCCGGAGGGGATGTTTCAACACTTTCGGGCGGTGGCGAAGGAGGTGGACCTGCCGATCATGTTGTACAGTGTTCCCGGGCGTTGTGCGGTGGAGATCACCGTGGAGACGATTGGAAGATTGGCGGAGGCTTGTCCAACGATTGTCTCGATTAAGGAGTCGGGGGGGAAGCCGGAACGGGTGGATGAAATTCGAAAGGTGGTTCCCTCGAGTTTTGAAATTATGAGCGGGGATGACAGTATGACAGTCCAATTCATGAAACGTGGGGCAGTGGGAGTGGTCAGTGTGGCCTCGAATCTGATCCCGGCCGAGGTGAAGTCTTTGGTTCAGGCGGCGCAGAACCAAGATTGGAAAAAAGCGGAGGAGCTTCACCAAAAGTATGCCGGAATCTTTCGGGATCTATTTATTGAAAGCAATCCAGCGCCGGTCAAGGCGGCGATGGCGGCCAAGGGTTGGCTGGCGGAGGAGTTACGCTTGCCGTTGGTGCCGATCACGGAGGGGAGTCGGCAGAAGCTTTTCGCTACTTTAAAAGAGGCGGGATTGTCGTAGGGTAAGGAAGTTATGGCGACCCAATTCATTATGGTTGGAGCGAAGGGCAGGATGGGCCAAGCCATTTTGGCCTTAGCCCAGAAAGACAAGGACTTTCAAGTCGTGGGCAAGGTGGATAAGGGTGAAGATTTGGGTGGGTTGCTTGGTCAAGCGAACGTGGTGATCGATTTTAGTCATCGATCGGCGACGGAGAGTGTTCTGGAGAAGGTGTGTGAGGCCAAGGTGGCCTATGTGTGTGGAACTACCGGTCAGACCGAAGCGGATCTGAAACTCATGCAGGCTGCTTCCAAAAAAGTGCCCTTGATTCACTCGCCAAATTTTTCGGTTGGGGTGAATCTGCTTTTTTATCTGACGGAGCAAGCAGCGAAGGCTTTGCCGGAGGGGTACGATCCTGAGGTCATCGAGATCCATCACCGCTTAAAGAAGGATGCCCCCAGTGGGACCGCCAAGCGCCTCCTCGAAATTATTGCACAGGCCCGGGGAGCGAAGCTGGATCAGGTGACGAGGCATGGTCGCTCGGGTGAGCCGGGAGAACGCTCGGCCAGTGAGATCGGGGTTCATGCGGTCCGTGGCGGAGATGTGGTGGGGGATCACACGGTTTTGTTGGCCGGAGAGGGGGAGAGAATTGAACTGGTGCATCGGGCGAGTTCGCGGGACGTATTTGCCCTGGGGGCGTTGCGAGCGGCGAAGTGGTTGGTCGGCAAGCCGGCTCGTGCCTATCAAATGGTGGATGTGCTTGGGTTGAGCTGATGCAGATTGGGATAGGGCTCGGTTCGAATGTTGGGGATCGGGCGCGGGAGTTGGCTTTAGCCAGGGGTTGGATACGGGGTTTGGATGCGGGGGCACACTTTTCATCCGAATATGAGACCGCACCCGTCGATTGTCCTGCTGGATCCCCTCCCTTTCGAAATCAAGTGGGGGAGATTCACTGGTCGGGGAGTTTGGAAGCCTTGCTTCAGTGGATGCAGGAGTACGAGCGGTCGAGAGGAAGAAGAAGTGTTCGGCGCAAGAATGAACCGCGGACGCTGGATCTGGATATCCTCTATGCGGGGCGGAATTGGGTGCAAAGCCCTCGATTGGATTTGCCGCATCCGCGAATGGGGGAGAGACGATTCGTCATGGAGCCTTTAGCGGAACTTTGTCCTGGGCGAAGAATTGCGGGCCTTCCGGGAACGGTTTTGGAAACCGCGAACTGGTTGCGCGGACGTGGGGGGCCTTTATGTCGGCGGATCGAGTAACGCCCGACCATCTACGGAATTGGCCGAAGGGAAAATCTCTTTTAGCGCTGACCGCTTACGATTACCCGCTGGCCCGAGTTTTAGATGAAGCGGGGGTGGATCTGATTCATGTGGGGGACAGTTTAGGCATGGTCGTGTTAGGGATGGCCGACACCACTGGGGTAACGATGGCGGATATGGTGCGGGCGACACAGGCGGTGGCACGGGGAAGAAAGCGGGCCATGATTTCGGCCGATTTACCGATTGGCACTTATGAGACGGCGGCGGCTTGCGTCGAAAATTCGAGACTTCTTTGTGAGGCGGGGGCGGATGCGGTGAAACCGGAGGGAGGAAAGGAGAGCCAACCCCAATGGGAAGCGCTGCAGCAAGCGAAGATTCCGTGGATTGGGCACTTGGGAATGTTGCCCCAGAAGGTGAGGGAAGAGGGTGGGTATAAGCGAAAGGGCAAGACGGCAGAGGAGGTTCAGCGGATCAAGGAGGACGCCTTGGCGATGGAGAGGGCGGGAGCTTGTGCGATTGTTTT
>LIBO01000004.1 GCA_001438005.1 Verrucomicrobia subdivision 6 bacterium BACL9 MAG-120507-bin52
ATCTCCAATGACAAAGATTCGGTCGGGAGAAAAGATCTCCCGATGCCGCTCGTGGGCCCTTCGTTGGGCATGCGGGCCCAGCTCGTTGCGCACGGAGGAATCATCCGCAAAAGCCCCAAACTCAAAAAAATGGTTCACCCCATACCGGGTCAATTTCAAACGGGCTCCTTTTTCAATGTTTCCCGTCAGCAGAGCCTGGACAAACTCAGGTCTACGGTGAGCCTCCTCCAAGATCCCTAGAACCCCGGGGTGCAAACCCCCATTCCTTTTGGGCAACTCCTCCGCCAGTAACTCCACATAGTGATTCAGAAATTCTGCGACCTGCTCCGGGCCGCTCGGCTTTCCATCCCGCCCTAAAATTTGCTCCACAATCCACTTATCAGTTCGTCCCGCAATCTCCAACCCCTCTAAGCCACGGCGAATCCCATGAACCTTTTCCATGACCCGGCTTAAAGCCGATTCTCCCGCTTTTCCTGTGTGGAGAATCGTTCCGTCGATATCCCAGAGAAGTAGTTTCCGGGCGAGGGGGGAACCAGCCCTCACATCCCCATCACGCTGTAGCCCGCGTCCGCATACAGCGTCTGCCCCGTGATCCCCGCCGCCCCATCCGAAGCCAAGAACACCCCCGTGGCCCCTAACTCCTCCAACGTAATATTTCTCTTTAAAGGAGCGTGCGCTTCGTAGTGGGAGAGCATCGCCGAAAACCCGCTAATACCCCGCGCCGCTAAGGTATTCACTGGGCCAGCACTGATCGCGTTCACCCGAATTTTTTGGGGGCCTAGATCATACGCCAGGTAGCGTACACTTGCCTCCAAAGCCGCTTTGGCTACCCCCATCACATTGTAGTGGGGTACCACTTTTTCTGCTCCGTAGTAGCTCATCGTCACAATGCTACCCCCGGCCGACATGAGAGGCCTGGCCGCACGGCTCACCGCCACCAAAGAGTAGGCGCTGATGTCGTGCGCCACCCGAAAAGCTTCGCGGGTGGTGTCGACAAAGTTTCCTTCCAATGCCTCTTTGGGTGCAAAGGCCACGCTATGCAAAAGTAAATCGACTCGGGGCGACTTTGTTTTTACAAAGTCAAAAAACTTCGCGATATCCTCATCCCGACTGACATCGCAGGGTGCGACCGGCGTATCCGCCCCGAAAGTCGCGGCCAGCTCCTCCACGTTCTCCTTCAGACGATCCCCCTGATAATTAAAGATCAGCTTGGCTCCGGCGTCCGCCCACGCCTTGGCAATTCCCCACGCAATACTTCGCTTGTTGGCGACCCCAAAAACGACCCCCACTTTTCCCGCTAAGATTGGATGACTCACCTCCCCAAAGTGCCCTCACCCATGCCACTCTGTCACGCCTGGAGTCACTTCCCCTTGGCCTTCTCAGCTCCTCCTGCTACCAAAGCAAGTTGCCATGAGTTCCCCTCCCCATCTCGGTTGGATTCTGTTTGGACCCCTCGTCTTGGCACTGCTGGCCGCCGATCTGATTCTTTTCCATCGTGATCCACGCCCCGTTGACCTGCGGCGCTCCCTGCAAGCCACCGCCGGATGGGTTGCCCTCGCCCTCGCCTTTGGCGGCCTTGTTGCCTTTACGTTGGGAACGAACCCCGCGATGGAGTTTTTTACCGGCTACATTGTCGAACTCTCCCTGAGTGTGGATAACGTATTCGTTTTCGCCGTTCTCCTCCGTTACTTTGCCGTTCCCGAAAAATCTCAATTTCCCGCCCTTTTCTGGGGGATCATCGGAGCCCTTTTTCTGCGAGCCCTCTTTATTTTCACCGGGATCGCCCTAATCAATCGCTTTCATTGGCTGATCTACCTTTTTGGCGCTCTTCTCGTCTACACCGGAATCAAACTCCTCAAAGGTGGGGAAGCGAAAGTCGAACCCGACCATAACCCGCTGATTCGGCTGGCTCGGAAATTCATCCCCATCACACCCGATTTTCATGGGGACCGCTTCTTTTTTCGTGAAAAGGGGCGCTGGACCGGCACTCCACTCCTCCTTGTCCTCATCGCCCTTGGCACCACCGATCTCGTTTTCGCGATCGATTCGATCCCCGCAATTCTTGCCATCACCCGCGACCCTTTCATTGTCCTTACCTCCAACGCCTTTGCCGTCCTCGGCCTGCGCGCCCTCTACTTTGCTATCGCCGGCCTGATCAAACTGTTCGCTTACCTTAACGTCGGGCTCGCCGTCATTCTCTCCTTTATTGGACTCAAAATGCTCCTGTCCGGCTACATCCACCTGCCGATTCCCGTAACCCTAGGCTTTGTTCTCGGGGTTTTGCTGATCTCCATCGCCGCATCGGTTCTTTATCCGCCCAAAAAAACCCACCCGTAGCCTTTAAATATATAAACATATGCTTATCATATGTTTATGGTATTTTATATAGCCGTGTACGTTAGAAACCCCATCCAAAGTTGACGCACTTCCGACCCCACCTAAGATATTCACATGCCCCAAGTCGTCGATCTGACCTCGGCTATTGCCCGAAAAACTTTCGCCAAAAAACCCAAGTTTCGCTTGGGCCTAGTCGGTACGCTGGTTGTCTCCAATTTCGCTTGGCTCGTTCTCTTTGGTGTGGCGTTTGTTTCGCTGATTGGCGTGACCCGTTTTTCCGCTGCCCTTTCCAAAAGTTATCTTGAAGAGAAATGGAACTCTCTCCAAAACCGCCTTGCCCAAAAGAAGGAAATTGAGGAGCGAGATATGCGGATCGCCCGCCTCATCGCTTCACAAAGCTCCGACACCACCGACATCCTTGGCCTCGCCACCCGAATCTCCAAGATTCTCGACTCCGCCAATGGCCGCCAACGCCGCTTCCTCGAAAACGCCATCCCTGAAGCCATGCTCATTCAAACCAGCTCCCAGATTCCCGCCTCGGCCGTTCTTGCCATGGCGATCTTCGAATCCGGTTATGGCAACAGCATGCTGGCCAAGGACTATAACAACTACTTTGGCATGAAAGCATTCAATAGCTGGACTGGCCCCCGCGCCTTAAATATGCCCACCCGCGACAGCGGCAAGGACACCACCGCCGACTTCCGTGCCTACCCCAACCTGGCCTCCGGGTTCCAAGGATACTCCCAATTCCTTCTTTCGAATGATCGCTACCGCAAGCACGTGGGCGAGAAATCCGGTATCAAATTTGTCTCGAATATTCTCGCCGCTGGCTACTGCCCCGACCCCGACTACCTCACCCATATTCGGGCTATTATTCAGAAACACGGGCTCGATCGCCTCGACGCGGCCTTGGAAGAAATCGTCGATAAGCAAGAGTCGGTCGCCAAAGTCGTCCCAGTAAGCAATACTCCCGCTCCGGCGGCGACTCACTAATCTTTCTTACTTTCGACTCCTTTGTCCGCACAAGAGATCGTCCCCACCCCCGGGACCTTCACCTCGAGAAGCAGATACCTCCAAATTCCAGCCGCACTTTTTTCGGCGCGCAAAGTCACCCCAGCCGCTCGCTCAGAGCCACGAAGCGTAAAATCTAGACGGGCGAGGCCACCTGCGGCCTGATCCTCCAACTCCCCCGTCACGGCCCACCCCAACTGGATGGGCTCACCTAGCTCCTGCTTCACCCGTTCATCCTGAACCACTCTCTCCACCGCCTCACGCATCACTTCACTGCTCTTCAGCATCGAGTAACTGATTTGCAACGTCATCCACCCAACCGCAAACACTCCCGTCACCACCAGCGTCAGCCCCAAAACCAGCCACCGCCTCGCTCTCACCTCCCACGCCATTAACTCGGCTTGAGTCATCAGCCCTTTTTTCATCTCTCTACTCTGAATCCCTCCTCCCCCATCCGTCCATCCCACTCTCGCACCCGCACGAAATTTCCAGTACGCTTTTCCTCAATGCTCTCTCTTGAATCCCTGACTCAACTCGCCCAAAAACACGCGGAGGCTCTCCCCGCGCAAGTCGCCGAATTTGAAATTCGCGGACACCGGTTCCACTCGGCCTCACGTCCCCATCTGATGGGGGTCATCAATCTCAGCCCAGACTCGTGGTACCGCGAGAGCGTGATTCTCAACACCGACGCCGCCCTCGTCCGTGCCCGGCGCCTCCGAGCCGAGGGCGCTGACCTGGTCGATCTCGGCGCCGAATCCTCTCTTCACCATGCCGCGCGGGTCGATCCTGCCCAACAAATCGCCACTCTTCTCCCCATCCTCAAGCCTCTCGCCCAAGAGGGCTCCCTTATCTCGATTGAAACGTATCAGCCCGTCGTCGCCCGCCGTTGCCTCGAAGCTGGGGCTGCCGTCCTCAATCTTACGGGAACCCGCCCCCACGATGACCTATATAAAGCAGTCGCGGACCACAAAGCAGGCATCATCCTCTGCTACGTTCAAGGGGAGCATGTCCGAGCCGTTGGTGACTTTGTCCACTCTCCTGACCATGCCACCGCCCTTCTTGACTACTTTCGCCGCGAGATCGACCGTGCGGTCCACGCCGGGGTGCACGCCATCTGGATCGACCCGGGCCTCGGGTTCTACTACAAGAATCTCCAAGACAGCACCGCCCGCATTCGATACCAGGCGGAAACATTCCTGCACTCCTTTCGTCTTCGCACGCTGGGGTGGCCCGTTTGCCAAGCCCTTCCGCACGCCTTTGAGTTTTTCCAGGATGAGGTTCGCTCCGCCGAATCGCTCTTCGCCGTCCTCGCTTTGCTCGGGAAAACCGACCTCCTTCGTACCCATGAAATTCCTAAAGTGCGGGCCGTTGCGCGCACCCTTGGAATCCTCGCATGAAACGATCTACCCAACCCGTCGCCCTCATCACCGGCGCCTCCCAAGGTTTGGGCGCATACCTCGCCAAAGAAATCTCCCAACTCGGTTACGCCATGGTCCTTCACCACCGCAGCGGTGCCGCCCGCACGGCTCGCCTCGCCCGCGAAATTCGCAACCTTGGCTCCCCCGTCTTGGTTGTTCGAGCGGACCTCTCCCTCCCCGATTCCGTCGACCGCCTCTTTCGCGAAATTCGCCATCGCTTCGGCCGGCTGGATCTCCTCATCAACAATACCGGAACCTACCGCCCTACCCCGCTGCTTCGCACTCGCGCGGATGATTGGTTCGCTGGTCTCCACAGCACTTGCACCGCCACCTTTCTTGCCACGCAAGCCTCTCTCCCCCTCTTTCCTAAAAGTGGAGGCCGAATCATTAATATGGGTGACTCGGCCGCAGATCGCCTCACCCCGCGCCAACGAGCCCCAGGTTATCATGTTGGCAAAATTGGCGTGACCCTCCTCACTCGCTCCTTTGCCGCTCAACTCATCTCGCGAAAGATCACCGTAAATCAGATTTCGCCTGGCTACCTGCAAAACAGTGTCGATCTTCCCCCATCCAAAAAACTACCCTCCGGCCGTCCCATCTCTTTCTCGGAACTTTTCGCCGCCGTGCTTTATCTTCTCTCTCCTGAGGCATCCCAACTCACCGGGAACAATCTTACGCTGTCGGGTGGATGGAATCTTTAACCCCAGCTCGATAGACCGGCACCCACCCCTCTCTTTTTAGCTTCGCGTTACTGACCCTCTTACTGCGTCTCATCCGGTTCGAACCCTCTCCCCACACCCCTCCGGCGACCCCTCGTCGCAAGGGTTCATCCTCCGCCACATTAAAAATCTGCCCCTGGACCCGCAAAGCAACCCCCACCGCTCGCGCCGCATCCTCCCGATTCACCACATTTAACCATCGCTCCGGACCCTCCGCCCGATTTCGTAAAATACGATCCCCCCCATAAAGACCCGCGCACCGTAACACCGTCCCTCCAACCTCGATCGTTTTCCCCTCCGCCTCAATCATCGCTCTTGATCTTTCATCCGTCGCCAAACGGGATTCCTCACTGACCCACCCCCCATCCGCCTCGGCATAAACGGAAGTGGAAGATAAATAAACCATTGGCACATGGAACCTGCTCGCCCACTGGGCCGCTCGCACCGCCCCCTCGCGATGCATACGCTCGAAATCCCCGCCGCCCGCCTCCCGGGATGGCGCCATCGCCCAAACCATTCCTCCCCACGTCCCAGACAAACTGTCCCAAAAGTCAGACCGAATCGCGTCCGTCGCGACCACATCCTGACCGTGCCCCCTCAATGCAACCGCGGTGGCTTCGGAACGTACGATCGCATGGACCGACCAACCCCCCGCCTGAGCCTGTCGCACCACCTCCGACCCTAGAAAACCAGCCCCCACGACAAGCACTCTCGGTGGACTGGCTTTCAAAGCGATTCCCGTCTAATACTCAAAAAAGGACGAGTGGCGGAGCGGTTGAACGCGGCGGTCTTGAAAACCGCAGATGCCGAAAGGCATTCGTAGGTTCGAATCCTACCTCGTCCGCCAAAAGTTTTAGCCCCGAAGATGGTAGTGGCCCGGGCCCACTTTCCGTAAACCGCGGATCTTCTTCAGATTTTGGTAAAACCAAGTGTCCAATCGCTGACGCTGAATATTCATCTTGTGGGCCAGTTCCTTGATCTTAATCCCAGTTTTTCCCGATTGATTCAAATGGGCCAAGATCACTTGGCGCAGTCCTCCACGACGATTAAACTTTTTTCCCGTTCCCCGCCGTCCAGACTTTACCGGACGCCCCCGGGCAATCCGGTTGGCCCCGCGGGCAACCGCGGCGGCTCCCGCCCCGACTACTTTG
The DNA here is from genome assembly GCA_001438005.1 of Verrucomicrobia subdivision 6 bacterium BACL9 MAG-120507-bin52. Taxonomy (GTDB): domain Bacteria; phylum Verrucomicrobiota; class Verrucomicrobiia; order Methylacidiphilales; family Verrucolacustridaceae; genus Verrucolacustris. The sequence goes on from LIBO01000004.1 coordinate 6,637, forward strand.
GCGACCGAACGCTCCAACTGCCCTAACTTCTTCTCTAAGCTCTCCTTCTTACGGAGAAGCTTCATGATTCGACTGAACTCTTTTGATGTTAGTTTTGTTATGTCCATCCAAAAATGCTAACACAGCATCTAACAACGAGCGACGAAAAAAATACCCCGCCGTGAGATTTTCACGACGGGGTAAATCTTACATGGGGAAACTCCCCATGTGGGAAACGTTATTTAACGTGTTTGCTGGCGTACTTCGTCAACTCAAACATCGTCGCCGAGCTTTTTCCACCAAAGAGGGGTTTAAACAAATGATCCGCGTTGATGTTCCGGCGGTTCTTTTTGTCTTGGAGGCCGTTCTTCTTGATATAGGCCCACAGTTTTTTGGTCATCTCCGTGCGGGGAACAGGCTTGCTCCCAATAATCGCGGACAGGATGGCGTCCGGTTGGACGGGTTTCATAAACGCTGCATTCGGTTTCTTTGCCATAGTTTCTTGTCTCCTTGGTTTGGGTTAGTTGTGATTACGATACATCTGCCACGATGCCCCTCTGCACGAGGGTGACAACCCTTTTTTACGAGGAGAAAAGCCTTTTTGGACGCTCCCGTACAGGGTCGACCTCTCTTGCGGTTCATATCCTGCCCCACGAATCGCCGTCTCGATCTGCTCGGGTTCCAAACCCTCCCCATGCTTTCCCCCGCTCGACCTCGTAATCGCCTCCTCATATAAGGTGCCCCCAAAATCGTTACACCCCCATCCCAGTGACTCGACCGCTCCTTCTACCCCCAACTTGACCCAGCTCGTCTGCAAGTTCGGAATCACCCCTCCTAAAACCATACGTGCCAGTGGGTAAAGTCGCATCGCCCTTTTTCGAATTCTCTCCTCCAGCACCTTCATCCCCCCCGCTCGCTTGGACAAAATTGCACCGAGCCGGTTCTGGTACGGCACAAATGCCAAAGGCACAAATTCGGTGAATCCCCCCGTCTCCTCTTGCACTCTTTGCAGAACTTCAAAGTGCCTCCGGATATCCTCCCACCTCTCCACATGCCCGAACAAGATGGTGGCACTCGATCTCACCCCCGCCTGATGCGCCGCCTTGACAATCTCCACCCAGCGCGCCGCCGGTAGCTTGTTACGCGAAATCTTTCGCCGTACCTCATCCACTAAAATCTCGGCCGCCGTCCCCGGAATCGACGCCACTCCCGCCGCTCTGAGTTTCCCCATCATCTCGGGTGGCTTACAGCCTGCCTTCTCACAAAGTGAATCGATCTCCATTGGGGAAAACGCGTGCAGATGCATCCACGGAAAGGCTTCGCGCAGCGCTTTCACTAAATCAAAGTAGTACTCGGGCCGCAAGTTGGGATCGATTCCACCCTGCAAACAAACCTCCGTCACCCATGGGGTCTGACCGACTCGCGCCACCACCTCATCGATCCGATCGGAAGTCGCCCCAACACTCCCGGGTCGTTTTCCAAACCCGCAGAAAGCACAACCCACCGTGCATACTCGGGAAAAGTTTGCGTTGCGATTCACCACATAAGTGATTTTTCGGCCGTGGAGTCGAAGCGTTTCTACCGCCGCTTGGCTTCGAAGCTCCTCCAGAGGCATTTTCCAAAAATCACTCACAACACCTTCTCCTCCCAAAATCGACTCACCCTTTCCTGCCATCGGACATCTAACCACTCCCTTGTGCTGTGACTTTGATACACCGGCAACCTTTCGACCAACTTGCGCCCCTTGGCCTCACATCTTTTCTCATACAAACCTACCTGCTCCCACGGTCGACTGGGGTTCACCTCATCCCGGGCCCACGAAATCCCCCCCAAATCGTCTAACTCATGTAAAAGATCTACCCACCTCGGTTCCAAATTAGGGGGAATCTGGATGGCGACACCCGGAGCCCAATCCCGCCACGCCTGCATCATCTCCGCATACTCACTCAAAGTCGGCGCCACCCCTGCCGACCACCTCGATCCCGCATTCGGAACATAACGTTGAATCAAAATCTCCTGTAAATGTCCGTGTTTCGAATGGATCTCCGCCAGAACCTCCAAAGATTGTAAGCGAGAAGCCTGACTCTCACCCCAACCAACCAGGATTCCACTGGTAAAGGGCACTTTGGCCCGACCCGCCGCTTCCATCCCAGCAATACGGCCCGCCACTTTTTTCTCGGGGGCACACTCCGAATGGTCTCGCACACTCTCCAACATCATCCCCATCGAAACAAAGTTCGGTCGCAATCTGACCAACTCCTCCTCCGTCATCCGGCCAAAATTCCCGTGGGGAAATAATCCCGCCTCGGCACAACGCTCCCCTACTCGATTGGCGAATTCCCAAAAGTCGCCGTACCCCCGCCGGGCCAACTCCTCCTGAATGTGGGGCATCCCTCCTGGCCTCTCCCCAGAGATGAGCAGCGCCTCCCGGGCTCCCCCCTGCTGCGCTTCCCTAATAATCCTCTCCATCTCCCCGTCTGATAAGAGGCCCTCCCCATCACTCCGGAACCCGCAGTAACGGCAGTGCCAAGGACAGTCGTGGGTTAAAACCAGGGTGATCGAGCGCGAGTAGGTCACCGCCCTGCCACCCGCAGGCTCCAGGACATCAAGAAAAGGTTCTTCGGTAACAGCTTTCAATAAGGGGGTCTTCTCGCTAAAAATCTACCATGGCCTTACGCGAAGCAAGACCGTTCCTTATCGGCGCCGCCGTGCTCTTGGGGGTGTGCCTGTGGCTGGGGTGGGTCGTCGGCAGCATCTTGGCCGGCCTTCTCCTGATTGGCATTTTACTTTTTTTCCGAGACCCAACCAGAACTCCCCCCGCCAACCCTCTCGCCCTGGTCAGTCCGGCGGATGGCAAAGTCATTTGTGTCGATGAATCGGAAGACCCCTGTTTTGGTCTCGGGAAGTTTCGCCGCGTGGGCATTTTCCTTTCCGTCCTCGATGTCCACGTCAACCGTAGCCCCTTTACCGCCACGATTGAAAAAACCCACTACTCCGCGGGTGAATTCCTCGACGCCCGCCACTTGGAGGTCGATCTCCGTAACGAAAACCAAACCTGGCTCCTGCGTACCGCCAAGGGCCCCATCTTGGTCCGGCAAATTGCCGGCCTCATCGCCCGCAGAATCGTTGGCTGGAAAAAATCTGGCGATAGCGTCACCACGGGAGAAAGAATCGGCATGATTCGCTTCGGCTCCAGAACCGACCTCTACTTCCCCACCTCCTGCACGCCCCAAGTTCAAGTCGGCCAGCGGGTCGTCGGTGGCCAAACCATTCTTGCCCTATGGCCCGCCTAAAAAATCGCCCCCCGAACTCAGCTCGCAAAGGAGTCGCCTACCTCCTTCCCAGCTTAATGACCGCGGGCAATCTCTTCTGCGGCTTCATGGCCGTTCTGCAAATCATCCAAGGCAGCCTGCTTCAGGCTGAGGATAATATCGCTTGGACCCAACCCTACGAAACCAGCCTGCTTTGGATTCTGGGCGCCTTTATCTTCGATATGCTCGATGGCCGCGTCGCCCGCCTCGGCGGACACGAAAGCGCCTTCGGCCGTGAGTTCGACTCTCTCGCTGACGTCATCTCCTTCGGAATCGCACCGGCACTCCTTGTTTTTAAAATCGTGCTGGCCGAGCTCCCCGCTCGCATTGGTTGGATGATCGCCTTCGTCTACCTCGTTTGTGGAGCCATGCGCCTCGCCCGCTTTAATACCCTCGCCGTCGAACCCCAAAACCCATCCCGCTCCAAAGACTTCAGCGGATTCCCCATCCCCGCCGCCGCCGGACTCGTTGCTTCCGTCACTCTCCTGCTGCTCAAATACTACGAATCCGATCGCGTCATCGGAAATTTTAAATATGCCCTCGCGGCTCTTCTCCTCTTTCTTAGCTTTATGATGTTCAGCAAAGTCAGCTACCCCAGTTTCAAAACTTTGGATTGGCGCTCTCAACGCCCAATCCCGCGTCTCTTGCTTATCGTCGCCGCCCTCGCCCTGATCGTCCAAACGTACCACTACTCTCTCGCGGTTCTCTTTACTGGATACTTAATCTACGGCTTCGTTCGACCCAAACTGAGTCGTCGCATCCGAGCCGAAATCGAAGAGGAAAAAATCCGCTCAACCGTTTGAGTATTTTACCCGTGACATATCTCTGGGCCGCGGGGCCCTCGGGCTAATTTCTTCTTTTACGTTTCAGCTCTAACTGCGCCGTCGAACGTTGGATCAAGGCCATCAACTCGGCTGCTTCTGGCCCTGCCTTCTTCTCCAGCAGCGCCTGCTTTGCGCTTTCCAGTGCCCTCTCCACCGCATGCTCATCGATATCTTCTGGCTTCACTGCCATATCGGTCAGAATCGTCACCCGATCTCCCGTGATCTCGGCAAAACCTCCGCCCACCGCCAACTCATCGCCCCGGGATCCTGCCTTCAAAACTAACTCCCCTGGCTGTATTGCGGTCAGCAGAGGGACGTGACCCGGCAAAATGCCCAGCTGCCCCTCCACCCCCGGCATGACGACCTGCTCGACATCATCGTCGAAGGTCTTGCCTTCCGGAGTCACCACTACCAGCCGAAGTTTTCCCGCCATGGTTTTAGCTCTTCGCCACCGCTCCGATGCCACCCTTCATGTAGAAGTTGGCCTCAGGCACATCATCATGTTTGCCTTCGAGGATCTCCTTAAAGCCTTTGATCGTCTCCGCCACCGTCACGTATTCGCCCTTCGTTCCAGTGAAGACTTCGGCCACATGGAAAGGCTGACTTAAGAACCGTTGGATCTTTCGGGCACGGAAAACGGTCAACTTGTCCTCGGGCGACAATTCGTCCATGCCCAGAATTGCAATGATGTCCTGCAGATCCTTGTACTTCTGCAAAACCCTCTGCACTCCACGAGCCACTTCGTAGTGCTCTTGCCCGACGATCTCCGGCGCCAACGCTTTCGAGGTCGAAGCCAGCGGGTCCACCGCCGGATAAATTCCTAGCTCCGCAATCGACCGCTCCAACACGATCGTCGAATCCAAGTGGGCGAAGGTATTCGCCGGTGCCGGATCGGTTAAATCGTCCGCTGGCACATACACCGCTTGGAAGGAAGTGATCGAACCCTTCTTCGTCGAGGTGATCCGCTCCTGCAGATCCCCCATCTCGGCCGACAGCGTGGGTTGATACCCTACCGCGCTGGGAGTTCTTCCCAACAACGCCGATACCTCGGAACCCGCTTGGCTAAAGCGGAAAATATTATCGATAAAGAGCAGCACGTCCTGATTCTTCTCGTCACGGAAGTATTCCGCAATCGCCAGTCCGCTCAACGCCACCCGCATACGCGCACCCGGCGGCTCGTTCATTTGTCCGTAGACCAGCGCGACCTTGGATTTTGAAATATCCTTCAAATTAATTACGCCCGCCTCCGACATTTCATTATAAAGATCGTTTCCTTCCCGGGTTCTTTCGCCTACTCCCGCAAAGACGGAAAATCCGCCGTGCCCCTTGGCGATGTTGTTGATCAACTCCATGATGACCACGGTCTTTCCCACCCCGGCTCCTCCGAATGCACCCACCTTTCCTCCCTTGGTGAAGGGGCAGATCAGGTCAATCACCTTGATCCCCGTCTCAAGCACTTTCGCTTGCGTGTCCTGCTCCACCAAAGTCGGCGCGCGACGATGAATCGGATACCTCTTTTCCGCCTTCACGGGTCCTCGCTCATCCACCGGCTCCCCTAAAACATTCAGCACCCGCCCCAACACCCCTTCTCCCACCGGAACGGAAATCGGTGCTCCGGTGTCTTTTACCGGCATTCCCCTCTTTAACCCTTCGGTCGAGGACATCGCTACCGCCCGCGCCCAATCGTCCCCCAAATGCTGCTGCACTTCTAAGACCACACTCGTCTTTTGGCCTCCCACCTCAAAGTCCACTTCCAAAGCGGAAAGCAGCGCCGGCATGCTCGCATCTCCCGAAAATTCCACGTCCACCACTGGACCGATCACCTGCACGATCGACCCCACATTGTTTGCTGTTTTGGTTGCCATAACTGCTCTCCTTTTTCCGTCAGGCCATGGCCATTTGCGCCGTGGCAATCTCCAGCAGTTCGGTCGTAATGCCGCTCTGCCGGACTTTGTTATATTCCAGGGTTAAGTCCTTGATCATTCCCTTCGCGTTGTCGGTGGCGCTCTTCATCGCTACCATTCGCGCGGAATGCTCGGAGGCCTTCGCGTCCAGCACCAACTGGTACACCTGGAAATGGATATAGGCAGGGAGTAAGGCCGAAAGCACCTCGTTCCCGCTCGGTTCATAAATATATTGTAAATTTGCATCCGCCTCGATCACCCCCTCCTCCGCCGGCCCCGTCCCCGCCTCCAGCTTTTCCAACCGCCCAATGGGCAACAGATCGTTCCGTTCTGGCTTCTGCACCAAGGTGTTGACAAACCGGGTATGAAATACGCTGACGCTATCAATCCTCCCCTCCAAATATTGGTCGATCAAAAATTGGCTGATCTGCTTAATCTTGTAGCTCGAGGCATCATCCTTCACCTCAAAGTCAGCCAGGAGCTCCCTCCCCATTCGGGCGACAAACTGCTTTCCCTTTTTTCCCGCCGTCACAAACACCGTATCTTTGGGCAGCATCCCTACCTCCCGCAACAAATTCGTGTTCAACGCTCCACACAGACCTTTGTCTGTACTAATCACCAAAGCACACGGCCTCCGCATCTCACGCTTCTCCAAAAAGGGATGGGAGATCGACCCCACTCGATTCGCTAAGGACGAGAGCACCCGATTCATCGCCTCCGCATAAGGCCGACCCGCCAGGGCCGCCTGCTGCGCTTTGCGCATTTTGGAGGCGGCCACCATCTGCATCGCCTTGGTGATCTGCGCGGTGTTTTTTACCGAGCGGATCCTGCGACGAATGTCACGTGTGCTGGCCATCGATCAATCCTTAGGAGGCGGGTTGACTGGCGACAAAGTCACTCAAAGCACTTTTCAGTTCGGCCGCAATGGCATCATCCACTGCTTTTTTCTGACGGATGGCCGATAAAATATTATCCTTACGGGTCGTCAGATACTCGGTCAACCGCGTTTGAAACGCTTTCACCTTGTCCACCGGGACGGAATCAAAATATCCATTCTGAATCGTCCACAGAATCGCTACCTGCACCTCCACCAGCAGAGGTTGGTACTGAGTCTGCTTAAACACCTCCACGATCCGGGCGCCTCGATCCAATTTTGCCTTGGTCGCCGCATCCAGATCGCTGGAGAACTGAGCAAACGCCGCCAATTCGCGGAACTGAGCCAGTTCCAACTTGATCTTCCCCGCCACCTGCTTGATCGCTTTAATTTGGGCGGCCGATCCCACTCGGGAGACCGATAGACCCACGCTGATCGCTGGCCGTACCCCTTGGTAGAAAAGATCGGTCTCCAAGTAGATCTGGCCGTCGGTGATCGAGATGACGTTCGTCGGAATATAAGCCGAGACGTCCCCCGCCTGCGTCTCAATGATCGGTAGAGCCGTCAACGAGCCCGCCCCAGCCTTTTCACTCAGCCGGGCACTCCGCTCTAGAAGACGCGAGTGGAGATAAAATACGTCTCCGGGATACGCCTCGCGACCCGAAGGGCGCCGCAAGACGAGCGAGACCTGCCGATACGCCACCGCGTGCTTCGACAAATCATCAAAGATGATCAGGGCATCCATCCCGTTATCCATAAACCATTCGCCGATGGCACAACCGGCAAACGGAGCCAAATATTGAGAGGTCGCCGAGTCCGAAGCATTCGCCGCCACCACAATCGTATATTGCAGGGCGCCTGTTTCTTCCAAAACCGCCAGAGTCCGAGCCAAGCTGGAATTCTTTTGCCCAACCGCGACGTAAATCGAGTAGACGGGACGGAAACTTTTGTCGCCCAGCTTTTCCGCCAGTTGATTGATTCGGGCTTGATTAATAATCGTATCGATCGCCACGGTGGTCTTGCCCGTCGAACGATCCCCGATGATCAACTCTCGCTGCCCTCTTCCGATCGGGATCATCGCATCAATCGCCAGAATTCCCGTTTGTAACGGCTGATTGACCGACTGCCGTTTAATAATTCCCGGCGCAATTTTTTCCACCGGATAGGACTCCTTGGAAGCAATCGGACCCTTTCCGTCCAGCGGAGCACCCAAAGCGTCCACCACCCGACCTAACAGCCCCTTGCCCACTGGAACCTGCAAAAGTTTGCCCGTCGCTTTGACCTCATCCCCTTCTTTCAAGTGGGTAAAGTCGCCAATGATAATCGCGCCGACCTCCGTCTCCTCCAAATTCAGGGCCAACCCCGTCACCCCACCGGGAAATTCGATCATCTCATTCAAGGCAACTCCCGAGAGGCCCTCGATCTTGGCCACCCCGTCCCCAATCTCTCGAATGTTCCCCGTATGTTTTTTGGTCACTTCCGATTTCAGTTTCCCGATCTCGGCTTCGATATCTGCAACGATTCCACTCATGTTCTGGCTCCTTACTTTCTGGCAATGGTTAGGCCGACCGAGCAAGCGCCTCCAGGCGCCCACTGAGGGTCGCGTCCCAGACATCACTGCCCACGCGAATTCTTAACCCGCCCAACACCTCCGGCCGTACCTCGGCCCGCTGTGCCAGCGGTTTTCCAAAATGTTTTTCCAAAACGGCAAAGACCGCTTTTCCCCCGTCTTCCAACTTCACGGCCGAGACCACTTCGTGGGTCGCGCGCCCGACCTCCAACCGCACCAACTGCCCCAAGCGACCCAAGACCTGCAAGTATCCCCGCGGCTTTTTTTGAACCAACGCAGCAACCACCTGCCGAACACGCGCCTCATCCAATCCCTTTTCCGAACGGCAGATTCGGAACAAGGTCTTGGCTTCAGAACGAGCGGCGCGATTGATCTTCATGGATAATCGGGGGGGCGCAGGATCTACCTCGCCACCAAGTCCACCGCTTCCTTTCGCAAGCGCTCCTCATCTTGAGGGGTGAGAACTCGGCCGACCAACTTTTCCGTTGTCCGGGCCACCAAACGTCCCAGCTCTTTTCGCATCTCTGACTCCAGCTGGGCACGGTCTCGCTCCATCGTTTCTTGCGCTTTTTTGACCAAGGTCTCGGCTTGGGCATGGGCCTCGGCCAGTCTCTTGGCGCCTTGCACATCCGCCGAGGCCCGAGCCTCGGCCACCATCTTTTCGGAACGCGCCTCCGCATCCCGCAAGATTTTTCGGCGCTGCTCCTCCGCTTCCGCCAGGCTTTGCCGGCCTTTTTCTGCCCCCGCGAGGCCTTCCTCGATCAAGCGCTTGCGCTCGGCCAACATGTTGAGCACCGGGCGATAGGCAAAACGCCACAAGATCGCCAGAACGATGAGAAAGTTAATCGTCTGGGCGCTAAATTTCGCCCAATCGATCCCCAACTGCTCCGCGAGCTGGTAACCGGTTTCGACAAGGGAAGTGGCCAGCATGACGATTCTCCCAGTGCCCGCTTATTTATTGACGACGAAATAGACGAGAATCGCGAGACCCTCGGCAAACGCCATTCCCAGCAGACTGATAATCAATACCGGGTTAAAGGCCCCAGGATTGCGTCCCACCGCTTCGGCGGCACGTCCGCCAATCAGGCCGACGCCCAGTGCCGCGCCCGCACCGACCAGCGCCACCGCTAACTGCATTCCGTTGAAGGTAACTTGTCCTGCTTCTGCCAGCATCATAGTTCGTGTCCCTTTCGTTGGACCCTGATCTCCATCTCCCCGACCCACGCAGGTCGTTCGGAGCGGATTTCTAGGAGGTCCCTCTAGTGCCCGCCCTCCTCTTCAGAGTGCGAACAAAGTGTGGCCGTGAAAGCCACACAAAGCATGGTGAAGACGATCGCCTGCACGAGGCAAACAATCAGCTCCAGAAAATAGAACGGCACCGCCGCAATTCCAAAAGGTAGCATTTTTAACATCAGAGTCAGCACGCTTTCCCCTCCATAAACGTTTCCATAAAGCCGCATGGACAGGGAGACAGGCCGAATCAGGATCGAGATCAACTCCACCACCCCCACCACGGCGAAAATCACCGTCATCGGCAAAAGCAGGAATCCACCAATCTTGCCCTTCACCCCAAAGATGTGCTTCACCAAACCGAGAGGTCCGTTGTACCAGATCGCCCAAAGCGTGCTCATGACAAAGTAGATCACCGCCATCGAGACCGTCAGGTTGGCATCCGCCGTCGGAGGCCGCAGAAAAGGTCGCTCCACATGATCCACCGCAAAGGGCAAGCCCGCCTTGGGTTGCCCATAACCAATACTTCCAACCCCAGGCAGCAAATCCACTAAGTTGGAGACAGCGATAAAAATAAAGTAGGTCGCAATCAAAGGGAAAGCCCAACCCACCACTTTCGGTTCCAGTAAACCCGCAATCATTCCCCTCACCGCATCCACGACTGCCTCAACAAAGTTTTGCGCCCCCGAAGGGATCAAAGCCATCTTCCGCGTGCCGATCCCTACCACCAAAAGAATCCCCAGAGCAACCCCCCAAAGAGCCACCATGCTGCTGGTCACGGGAAGCGGACCGATCTGAAAAAATGTGGTCGCCGCCGCGGGGACAGGAGCGCCCGATGAGGCTGAGGCAAAAGGTAAAATCCAGAGCATGGGTAGCTTTCTAATAGAGCTAAATTCTGCTTCCCTGCCAAGCCCATCTGCCCCTCCCACGCCTTTAGTCGCTTATAACCGCCCTTTGTAAGTTTATCTAATACTGAAATTTTCACTGGCCAGCGGCACGAAAAATACCCTTGTTATGCCTACAATATATGCCTACATTGCCTGCATAATGAAAAAGACGAAAACACAGTATACCATTCGCGATATTCCTGAGCTTACCGATAGTCGTCTTCGCGAAACGGCCGCGATGGAGGAGATCAGCCTCAACCAGGCGGCCCTACAAGCCCTTCAGCGTGGCCTCGGTTCAGGCGATCAATCCGTTCGTTACCGCTCCCTTCACCCCCTTCTTCAGAAAAAGGATGAGGTGGATCAGGCTTCTTGGAGATCCACTTTAGCCGAGATGGATCGGGTTAACCCCGAGGATTGGAAGTAAATCGGTGCGACTGCTCCTCGACAGTAATCGCTTTATTGATTTCTGCTCGGGTGATCCCGAGGTTGTCAGTCGTCTGGAATCCGCGGTGCAAGTGGTCGTTCCCTTTGTCGTCCTGGCCGAAATCCGAGTGGGATCTTTCCTTCTGAAGCGAGGGTTAGAACAGGCCAGGGTGCTGACCGAATTCCTGCAGCAACCTGGGGTTCGCACGGTTCACTCGACCGATGCGACAACCCACCACTGCGCCTCCCTTTACGTTTACCTTCGTAAGCAGGGCACCCCGATTCCCACCAACGATATTTGGATTGCCGCACTCGCCTTGGAGCACTCTCTCGTGGTCTACACGCGGGATTCCCACTTCGATCACCTGCCCCAAATTCCAAAGATTCGGTAGTCGGCACAAAAAAAAACCGGCCCGGGACTAGAAAGCCCCGGGCCGATTAACTCTGGCGACGACCTACTCTCGCGTGCCCTATAGACGCACTACCATCGGCGATGCCGCGTTTCACTTCCGGGTTCGATATGGGACCGGGTGGGACCACGACTCTAAGGCCACCAGACTACTGTCCCCCTCGGGGAAAATCCCCTCCGGGAAAAGGCGGTCTGTCGGCTTTCGTCACTTTTGTTGGCAAAGAACCCCGTGGGGATTCCCTGATAACTGCGCAAAATAGAATCAACTTCGGCCGAGACGCTGGAAATAAAATCAGCGACTCATTGCGAATCAAAAAAACTCAGTGAATTGTCCGCCGGCGACCCGCTCCCCGAGGGAAGCGGACCGCATCGCGGAAAATCCTGAGATCAAGCCAATTGGGAAATTAGTATCGCTTAGCTAAACACGTTACCGTGCTTCCACTTGCGACCTATCAACGTGATTATCTACCACGTCCCTAATGGGGAAATGTCATCTTCGGATGAGCTTGGCGCTTAGATGCTTTCAGCGCTTATCTCTTCCGTACTTAGCTACCCGGCGCTGCCGCTGACGCGACAACCGGAACACCAGAGGTACGTCATTCCCGGTCCTCTCGTACTAGGGAATGAACCCGTCACATTTCCTGCGCCCACAGTGGATAAGGACCGAACTGTCTCACGACGTTCTGAACCCAGCTCGCGTACCGCTTTAACCGGCGAACAGCCGGACCCTTGGGACCTTCTCCAGCCCCAGGATGCGATGAGCCGACATCGAGGTGCCAAACCGCGCCGTCGATATGAACTCTTGGGCGCGATCAGCCTGTTATCCCCGGCGTACCTTTTGTCCGATGAGCGATGGCGATTCCACTTTCAACCACCGGATCACTTGGGCCGACTTTCGTCCCTGCTCGACTTGTAGGTCTCGCAGTCAGGCTCTCATGTACCCATACGCTCGACGCATGATTACCAACCATGCTGAGAGAACCATAGCACTCCTCCGTTACTCTTTAGGAGGAAACCGCCCCAGTCAAACTGACCCGCTGCCGTGGTCCCCCACCCGGATGACGGGCAAGGGTTAGAATCTTCATGAAGAAAAGGTGGTGTTTCATTGGCGACTCCCCTTAGGCCGAAACCCAAGGATCAACGTCTCCCACTTACGCTAAGTATTCCGAACGAAAATCCAGCGACAGCTTACAGTAAAGGTGCACGGGGTCTTTCCGTCCTACTGCGGGTAGGCGGCATCTTCACCGCCAATACAACTTCGCCGAGCGCCTCTTCGAGACAGCGGCCCACTCGTTACACGATTCGTGCAGGTCGGAACTTACCCGACAAGGAATTTCGCTACCTTAGGACCGTTATAGTTACGGCCGACATTCA
>LIBO01000005.1 GCA_001438005.1 Verrucomicrobia subdivision 6 bacterium BACL9 MAG-120507-bin52
CACTTCGTCGTAAGGCATCGGCATCCAACACCTCCTGAAACATTCCCACATCCGGCTTGAATCGGCCTAGGCAAAAACGAACTGCCGCCTCATGGCTTTCTCTTTCCAGCTTCGTTGCCAACGGATTCTGTCCTGGAAACCATTGCAAATTCCACGTCACCCACTTTTGGGGCAGCCCGATAGGAACAGTCCCTCGGGCTGGCTGGGATAGCTCAGGCTCCCGCAGGACAGGAGGAGGAAGAGGCAGTTTGGCCTGGCCCTCTGCCAAACCTGCCACCCAAAGTAAGAGGAAGCATCCTATCTTCATCGTAGGATATAACCGCTAAATTCAGGAAAAGGTTCGATGAAATTTTAGCTATGTTCGGAATTTAATCTTCCGCCGGTCGTAGAGGCGGGGTAACCGGATTTCGCTGAAACAGCTCACTGCTTTTCTCTTTCCGGATAAGCTCCTGCCTAGCCCCTTCTCTCAGCCACTCCTCCCGCTCACTCCTTCGGTTTGCCCAAACAAGGAGACCGAACGCCCCACCTAAAAGAATAACAAAAATGCAAATCTGCCATCCCAACTTAAAGCCGTAATCCAAGCGGTCCCACTTTTCATCGATATGGTGCCTCCAAGTAAACCCCCTCCTAAATTTTGGCTCTTTTGGCATATATATAATAAGAAGGAACTTACAGATCAAATCTCTGTCACGCATTCGCCACATTACAAGAATTTTAGATATACATTTCTTGCGCTCGTTTTCAGCCGCTTTTTCCGTAGGATATGGCAACGGGCCTGTGGCGAAACTGGCAGACGCGACAGACTTAGGATCTGTTGGGGTAACCCATGGAGGTTCAAGTCCTCTCAGGCCCACTTTATTACCTTTTGTTCTCAATTCGTTTTCCTGTGACATCCTGACGTCTTGGGGCACCCCAGATTATGCCCGATTCTTAACCCATGGTCGCGGGTCTTCCAAAATCGGTCAGGTGGGGTGTGCTTACCGCACTGATCCTGCTCACACTCGTACCTCCCCTCCATGCCATGGACGAAGAAACTGCGAAAACAATTGCCGACCTCAAAGCTCAGATGCAGCAACTCATGGACGAGGTAAAAAAACTAAAGAGTCAGCAGTCAAACAACCCATCGGCCGCTCGCCTTCGACCTCCCACCCCCGAACCAACCAATCCGAACAAACCTCCCCCCCCGCTTGCACCTCAGCCTTTTGGCTACACTCCATTCCTTACTCCAAAGGCTGCGAAACCGAATCGAAAGCCAAGACTGTCCTCGGAAGTGCAAGAGCAATCCTCCATGGAACAAGTCGTCGAGGGTACAACTGAATTCAGCCCAAAATCAGAGCAACAATCGCAAATGGATCTTCCCCAGTTGGATGTATCGGAGCGGGGGCTCATCTTCCGCTCCGCCGATCAGCAGCATATGATTCGCCTCGGGGGACTACTTCAACTGGATGATCGGCAGTTCGTTGACCCTGGGACCAGTGATATGTCCAAATTTCTTGTCCGCCGAGCTCGACCCTACGTGGCTGGTTTCTTCTACGATGATTGGGAGTACCGATTTGCACCCGAGTTCGCTCTTTCCTCGCCCAATGCTCAAACCTACCAAACAACCATTGCGGATGCCTTTATTAATTATGCCCCCATCGATGAAATCCAAGTTCAGGCAGGCAAGTTTACCGTTCCACTTGGACTCGAAATGCTTACGCCCGCCGCCTTTATTCCTTTTTCCGAGCGATCCCTTACCTCTAATCTGATTCCAAACCGAGACCTAGGTGTGATGGCCCACGGCCTTGTCTGCTCGGAGAAGCTCTCGTGGGCCGCCATGGTCGGAGCAGGGTCTCGGAACGATACCATCCAAAGCGGGCTGGATTACGGAACAGGGCCCGTGGGGTACTTTCGCCTCTTCTGCCAACCCTTTCGCAACGAATCTGATTTTCCTGAGGAACTGGAGGGATTACACTTTGGTGTCGGTGGCAATATTGGATGGCAAGCACAGAATAATGGTGTTGATACTACGAACCTTTTTCAAGATTACAGCACTGATGGCGGAAACACATTTCTCACTTTTCCCGATGGGCTGAATGTTCAAGGCGAGGTCTGGAGAATCAGTCCACAACTTTACTATCGGTACGGACCAATTGCACTGATCAGTGAGTTCACCGCCGAAAAGCAGGGAGTCAATACGGCGGGAATTACGGGAACCTCAGGCGGAGGTTTCACCAATTACCAAACCACCGCTTGGAATTTGGAACTCGATTGGGTTATCACGGGGGAAATCGCTTCCTTGGGCGGCGTCGTCCCTCAGCACCCTTTGGATTTTACCAACGGCGACATTGGCGCTTGGGAGATTAGCTTTCGTTACGATGGCCTGGCCGCTGGCGCCAACATGTTTCGTCCTGTCAATCAGGGTGGTTTGGGAATCTCTCAAACCACCAACGCCACCGGCGTGAATGGAGCCTCCTTGGCCCTCAACTGGTACCCCAATCGGATTATTCGGTTAGGTGTGACCATAGAATATAACGCCTTCACGGGCGGAGGTGCCCCGGGAACTGTCGTGGAAAATAATGAGCTCGGGTTTATTACCCGACTCCAGCTTCTCTATTGACTCCTTCGCTCGGCCGCCGCCCGCTTTTCCTCGCGCTCCTCACTCTCCCCCCCAAAACGATGATCCCGATAGAGCGTGATCGAGACATCCTTATTCCTCCGAATGCACTCCTTGATTGCCTCCGGATCCTTTTCGCACCACAGCAATGTCTTCCAGCTCGTCAGATGCTTAGGCTTGTGGAAGTCGCTCCCAGCGATCAGAGGTAATCTCTTTAATCCGACCGGGTTAAAGAGATCATCTCGGTTTCCAATTTCCCAAGCATCAATCAAAGGCCGAAACTCATCCTGCCGCTCCCACAAATAAAGAGTGTCTTTTCCCCAGGCCGAACTCATGTGATGCGGGTGCGCCGCAATCGTTAGTCCTCCCTGAGCTCGAACCTGCCCGCAAATCTCTTTCAGCGATAGCGCAGGATCAATCGGACTCTGGAGATCGACCCCTAAAAGATGGGCCGATCCCTTGGCGGTGAGGCCATCATGATTAAACTCCAGTCCCGGAAATAGAATCATCCGGTACTTCGTCCAAGCCCGATTCTTCTCCTCCCCCAACGCCCGAAAGTAGTCCGGTAAATCGTCCATCGTCAGGACTAACCCTGAAAGATTAGCCAACCGCCCCAACAATCGCCGGCGATCGACCAGATGGTCGGTCACCGCCACTGCATCGAAACCCCTTCGGCCGTAAAAATCCACCAGCTCCCTTAGGGTCAGGCGCCCATCCGAAAAGATCGTATGGGTATGCAAATCCACCATGCGAAGACCTTTCTTCCCACTGTGCCCATGGTGAATTAGCCGAAGTTCAGGGACCCGTTCCGTCTCGGTCGCCGATTGCGCCATCTGCAAGATTCGACTCGCCAGTCTCTCCGTCGCTCCCAACGACCGCACCGCCTCCTGTCGCGCTCTCCTCCCCCACTCCCGCAACCCCACTCCGCCCCCTTCCAAAGCTTGCCCGATTCGTGCCGCAATTTCAGACGGGGAATCCGCCAGGGCACCGCCCCCCAACCGCGTCACTAGCCGACAGATTCCCTTTCTCTTTTCCGAATTTTTGCCTCCCTCGACCAGAACGGTCGGGCGACCAGTTGCCAAAACCTCCCGCACACTGATCGTGCCCGGCTTCGTCACCACCAAATCATGCGCCCGAATCATTCCCGCAAGATTTTTAACCCATCCGTGAATCTCTAGTTTTCCCTGAGTTTCAGAAAAGGCCTTTCGTAAGTCTCCCTTTAAATCCTCCTCTTTGCCCACCACCGCCGTTACCTCCACATCGGGGAACGACAAAATCTTTTCGACCGTTCGCACCGCTTTTCGCCTGCGCGAGTTGATCAAATAAAGAATTCGAAAAGGTTCACGATTTTTCCCTGGACCTCTTTTCCGCTCCTCCGCCGGCTCGAACGTCGGGCGAACGGGCCATCCTCCGGCCACGACCTCCTTCACTCTTGTGTTTTTCTCCTTTAACTCCTTCGCCGATCCTTCGTCCGCCACCCATAAAAGATCCGCCGCCACCCCATCCCACCCAGGCAACTCCTCCGCTTCCAAAACCACTCCCACTCTTTGAAATCCTGCTTCCGATCGATCCTGCACCCTCTCCTGCAACGCTAAGCCCACCGCGGGATGAAAAAAAACGACCACCTCAGGTCGCGCCTCTTCCAGTGTCAATGCTACTAACCGCCGCAACTGAGGCCACCCGGAGCTACCCAACACATCGATCCCCGCCCGCCGAATCCACCTACCCAAACCCTCACCCTTTGCCTTCCCCCTTCCCATCCTTTGGGTAATCCAACCCAACCAGCCTTCAATTCCCCCCTGCCCCACCTCCCGCACCTCCACCCGAATCTCCCCACCCTGCTCATCCTCCAAAACATCCCGCAACGCTCGCGCCACATAGTGGTGCTCCTCTTGCCCCCCAGTCAGGATGAGAACGTCTTTCACTCTTTTATGTGAATAAGTTGGGGAGAAGAGAGAGCAAGTCCGCCAAGGTTACAATTATGTGTCAAACTACGGCGCCTTGATCAACTGCTATTTATATTTTTGCATCAACGCTTTCCACCGCTTTTATACGTATTTTCCAACCTCTCTTTTGCCCCCTGCTCTAATCTTTTCCGTAGTGGGGATAACTGCTTACGAATTGCCTTCTCCGTCGCCATCTTCTCCATCCAGTAAGCGCGAACAAAAGCCTGCTCATTCTCCGGACCCACTTGCAGGTCGAAGTCCTTGGCCACGGCCAAAGCCTCTTTGGTCGATTTGGCCCAAAATTCATCAATTCTCTCCACCAATCTGATCCTCTGCTCCTCCGATAATTTTTTATACGTAGGCCACGCCTCCAACTTCTCTCCCAACTGCTCTCGCGGCACTAAAGCCAAAGCCATAATTTGCACAAAGCGATCCTGACCCGGCGGACCCGCCCAGAACTGACCCTTCTCTCTCTGCACCATATCCCGCTTCGGCACAAAAGGGGCATCAGGAACCCGAGGAGGACGCGGCTTTTTTGCTTTCTCACCGCCGTCTGCCTCTTGCGCCTGCACCGCTCCCCCCACAAGAGCCAACGCGAGGAGTGCCCGAAGAGCGAATCGACTCATAAGCCAGCCCACCAGCGAATCTCCCGATCTTCCTCGACCATCGCATCCAACGCCGCAAATAACTCCGCGTCTCCAACCGTGGGCTGACTCTCCCACCGCAACCATCCGACCGCCAAAATTGCCGCCCCAGTCCCAATCAAAGCCCATCTCGGCAGCCCCAACCACCCCCTCTTTTTTTCCTCTTCCCGCCGTAAACGAGCCATGGTCTTGGCCGCAAACCACGGTGGTGCCTTCGCCACAGGATCCGCCGCCCATAGCCTCCCCAACTCCGGCCCCAGCCGATCCCCCTCATCATTTCTCGTCATCTTCATATAGGATTAAACTACCATTCCTCTACTTAGGTTCGGTAAAAAATTCGGCCAGTCGATTCTTTAAATTTTCGCGAGCTCTAAACATCAACGACTTAGCGCCGAGCTCACTCACCCCAAGAACTTGAGCGATCTCGGAGAACTCCATTTCCTCATGCTCCCTCAAGTGTACCACCAATCTCTGCTTCATCGGTAAATGAGCACAGGCCAGCTTCACCGCCCGAACCAGCTCTTTGCCCGATAGATCATCTCGCGGATTTCTCTCGATTACTGGTTGCTGCCCAATCTCCAACTCCTCCCCCTCTTCGTCCAAAACCACATCCGACACCTCCCGCCGCCTTGACCTGCTTTCGCAAAAGGAAAAGACCAGATTCCGTGTCACCGTCATCAACCACGTGGTAAACTTTGCTTCGGAACGATAGCTGGAGGCCGCTCGCCAAATTCTTAAAAAGACCTGCTGAGCCAAATCCTCCGCATCTGGACCCGCCCCCCCGATCATCTTCGCCACCGTCCCATAAACCCGATCCTGATGCCGGACGATTAATTCCCGTAACGCCTCCTCATCCCCCTGTCCCATTCGCGCCACCAGCACATCGTCCCCATCACCCTCTCTTTCGCTCGCCATACGCTTCCCCCACTCACCCGCCCGCCACTACTTTGACAAACTCCAATCGATCGCCGTGCTCCACTTTTTTCTCCCCCCACTCCTGTCGCAACAAGGCCTCCCCATTTCGTTCCACCAACACACTGGAAGGCTCCAACTTCATCTCTCCCACAATTTCCATCACCGTCCGATCGGAGTTCACCTGCCGGGCTTTCCCATTCATAAAGACGATTACCTTGGCCGCCATTCTTTACTCCGCCAAAGCCCGATCCCAATCCTTCCAGACTGGGTCCAACCCCCGACTCCGTAGCACCGCACTTAACTCCTCCGCACTTCTCCCATCCGAAACCTCAAACTGCTCCGTCGCCTCCGCCCCCTCCCACTCCCCTGCCTCCAAGGCCACCTCCCGCCCCCGCACCGTGCGATGCAAGCGCCCCTTGCCCACTCCCGTGTACCCACCAGGATCTGTCTCCGAGCCCGCACTCATCATCGTCACCCCCAACTCCATCAATCCATCCCGCAACTTCGCCGGCTCCCGGGTCGATAAAACAATCCCCGCTTGCGGAAATGCGATTCGAAACGCGCAGATCGCCCGGACAAAATCCCGGTCCGACATCGCCACTCTCGGCTGAAAGCCCCCCGCCGCCGGCCTTAACCTCGGCAAAGCCAAAGTAATCTGCGACCGCCACCCAACCTTCATCATATGGGAAACGTGAGCCGCCAATGCCACCAGTTCCCTCCTCCAATCCGCTAACCCCACCAACACTCCTAACCCAATTCTACGAAATCCTGCGGCATACCCGCGCTCCGGTCCTCCTAACCTTTCGTCAAAGTTCCGCTTGGGACCCGAGACGTGCATCTCCGCGTACGCCGCCCGATCGTAACTTTCCTGATACAACACCAAGCCCTCCGCCCCCGCCGCCACGATCTCCCGATACTCGGCCGTCTCCAGCGGAGCCACCTCAATCGCCACGGAGGGAAAAAGTCCCACCGTCCGCTTCACTGTCTGGGCCAAATAAGAAACGGGTACCTCTCGAGGATGCTCTCCGCTCACCAGTAAAAGATTTCGAAAGCCCTCCGCCGCTAAATATTTTGCCTCCAGCTCCACTTCCTCCGGAGTCAAAGTGACCCGCCGAATCGGATTCTCTTTGGAAAACCCGCAATATTGACAGCTGTTGACGCACTCGTTCGAAAGATAGAGCGGGGCAAAGAGTCGCATCGTTCGGCCAAAATTCTTTCTCGTTTCGCTCCTCGCCGCTTTCGCCAATTCCTCCAACCGCTTCGGCCCAAACATCAACTCCTCAAAAGTCTCCACCGCCCTCGACCTCGCAAAAGGCAAACCCTCCAGCGGATCACCCGGCACTCCACTCATTCGTCCAAAAATCCAGTCAGAGGACTTGTGGCAACGGCGGTGCGATGGGTCGGTCCCAGCCCCGCCTCGTACCCCATTCGTCCCGCCTCCACCCCCATTCGAAACGCCCGCGCCATCACGGCTGGATCCTCCGCCACCGCAATCGCGGTGTTCACCAGCACCCCATCGGCCCCCATCTCCATTGCCTCGGCCGCGTGGGACGGAGCTCCTAACCCCGCATCCACGATCACCGGTACCTGCGACTGCTCGATAATAATCTCAATCATCGCCCGCGTTTCCACCCCTCGATTCGATCCGATCGGAGCACCCAGCGGCATGACCGTCGCCGCACCCACCTCCTCCAGCCGCTTGGCCAAAACCGGATCCGCCTGGATATAAGGCAAGATCGTAAATCCCTCCTTCACCAAAATTTCAGTCGCTTTCAATGTCTCAATCGGATCGGGTAGGAGATATCGAGGATCGGGATGAATTTCTAATTTAATCCACTTCGGCAGACCGGCCGCCACCGCCAGTCGAGCCAAGCGGACCGCCTCCTCCGCACTCATCGCGCCGCTCGTATTGGCGAGGACCAGATGTTTGGCCGGGTCGATCTCCTTCAACATATCCGCTTGCGGATCCTTTCGCCCCGTCAAATCCACTCGGCGCAAGGCAACTGTGACAATCTCGGCTCCACTCGCTTCGAGCGCCGCTTGCATTGCCCCCACCGATGGAAATTTCCCTGTCCCCAAAAGTAGTCGTGAGTGAAAGTCTCGATCCCCAATCCTCCACCCCTTCTGCGTTGCCACTTGAGATGTCATCGAATTACCCTACGCCAGCCGCTCCCGCCTTTCCAGCTTCTGTCTGCCCAATGGGTAAATGATACGCTTGCCTTTCCTCCCTAAACTTCGTCATATCTTTCCTTGGTGAACCCCAAAACATTTTGGAAATCCCGCCTTCCCTGGGTCGAAAAAGCGCTCGATCGGCTCATCTCCCCCCAAGCCAATCCACCCCTCATTCACCGTGCCATGCGCTACAGCCTCCTCGCCGGAGGTAAACGTCTACGCCCCATCCTCTGCCTGGCGGCTGCTCGAGCCGTCGGTGGAAAAGAGTTGGATGCCCTCCCCTCCGCCTGTGCCGTCGAATGTATTCACACCTACTCTTTGATTCACGACGATCTTCCCTGCATGGACGATGATAACTTCCGTCGTGGTCGCCCCACCAACCACCGTGTCTACGGGGAAGCGGTCGCTGTCCTCGCGGGGGACGGTCTGCTGACTCAAGCCTTTGCCTCCGTCGCTCGCACCAAACCCAATCGCCGCTACTCCCCCGCCGATCTCGTTACCGAACTCGCCCACGCCTCCGGTAGCCTCGGCCTGATCGCCGGCCAGGTTCTCGATCTGGATTCGGAAAAGAAGCGAATTCCTTTGAAAAAATTGGTCGAAATCCACCGCGCCAAGACGGGCGCTCTCATCACCACCTCCCTTCGGCTCGGCGCCATGTCGGTCGGTGTCCCTCCCGAAAAACTTCGCCACCTGACCCGCTTCGGCCAATCCCTCGGCCTCGCCTTTCAGGTGATCGATGACATCCTCGACATCACCTCCACCAAAAAGAAGCTCGGGAAAAGCATCGGGAAAGACCAATCCTCGGGTAAAGCCACCTACCCCAGACTTCTCGGCCTCGCCGGCGCCAAAAAAGAGGCCGACCGTCTTACCACCACGGCCCGCGCCTCACTCCGTCCACTAGGCTCCGCGGCCGCTCCCCTCCTCGCTATCGCGGACACTCTTCTTGGCCGCGATCACTAATTTTCGTCTCGCTCGAATCGCATCCTCCACTTCGCGGGCCGCCCTCGAAGCCGCTCCCGGCCCACCCAACTTTTTTGCCACCTTTCGAATCCTGTCCGCCATTACCTCCGCCCCCTTTGGATTTCGTAAAATCTGTAAAGCGGCTCGCGCCAGCCGCTCCGGCTCCGCCGCTCCTTGCAGGAACTCCGGCACCACTTTCTCGCCCGCGAGCACATTGACCATCGAGAGATAGGGCAGCTTGACCAACATGCGCGCCACCCAGTACGTCAGCCAAGAGGCTCGATAAATCACCAGCATCGGCAAACCCGCCATGGCACACTCCAGGGTCGCCGTACCCGACGC
This sequence comes from Verrucomicrobia subdivision 6 bacterium BACL9 MAG-120507-bin52, assembly GCA_001438005.1. Taxonomy (GTDB): domain Bacteria; phylum Verrucomicrobiota; class Verrucomicrobiia; order Methylacidiphilales; family Verrucolacustridaceae; genus Verrucolacustris. The sequence goes on from LIBO01000005.1 coordinate 9,576, forward strand.
CACTATCGCCAGAGAACAGCGCGTCAGCTGCGTCAGGGACTGCCCCGAGACGATATCCAAACTCACGCCACTCATCGGAGACTTCGCCCAGATCTCCTCTAACCTTTGTCTCATCTCATGGTCGGTCGCCATCGAGATAAATCGGACATTGCGCTCCTCCTGAACGATTCTCTGCGCTGTTTTCAATAAGATCGGCCAATGCTGATCGATCTCCTTCGCTCGACTCCCCGGCAACAGTGCCACACTGGGAATCTCATCCCGCTCCGCATGGGATTGATGGATCCAACGATCGGGTAAAGGGTGCCCCACCCACCGGGTCCTCAACTTCGGGGCGTGCTGGGCAAACCAATCCACTTCAAAAGGAAAGATGACCAGTAGCCGCTCTAAAATTTTCTCCATCTGCTTAGCTCGACCCGCTTTCCACGCCCAAACCTGCGGGCTGACATAGTAAATTAAGGCAGGCGCACCTGGCTCCCGATGAAGTGCCCGGGCGAGACGCAAATTGAATCCGGGATAATCCACCAAGATCACCACGTCGGGATGGATCTCCGCAATCTCATGTTTCACCTCCCGAAAGATTTTTAGAAACTTCGGCAGATTCCGCAACACATCGGTCAACCCCACCACCGCATGTTTCGCCAAATCAAAACTCTGCTCCTGCCCGGCCGCTTTCAACATCGGCCCGCCCACCCCAAACGCCCGCAACTTCGGATTCTTCTTCAGCTCCCGTAAAAGATCCGCCGCCAACCGATCCCCGCTCGCCTCGCCAGCCACCAGGTACACCCGCGACTCCACCACCTCTTTCAAACTCATGCCCCCACCGGGGTCATCTGACCGCATATCTGGGAAGCCAACTTCAGCGCCTCAAACCCATGCGCCCCCGCCACCCGCGGATCCGTATTCTCACGCACATTCATCACAAACTCCGCTAACTGATTCTTCAGCGGTTCCCCTTTCATCACCGGAATTTTATCCCGCGTGATCTTGCCCTCCAATCTCTTATAAATCTCCCCCTCCTGTTTCATATAGTCCAAGGACAGATACGCGTCGTCCTGAAACACTCGAATCTTTCGTAATTTTTCGGGGCTGATGCGGCTCGTGGTCAGGTTGGCCACACAACCGTTGGCAAAACGAATTCGCGCATTGGCAATATCCTCACCCTTGCTCAGGACGGGCACGCCCACCGCATCCACCGAAGTCACGGGCGATCGCACCAGATGCAAAATAATCTCCAGATCATGAATCATCAGATCCATCACCACCCCGATGTCGGTGCTCCTTCCCGGATAGGGGGATAAACGATGCGCTTCAATAAAACGAGGGCGGCCCAATCTCTCCTCCAACGCCGCCAGCACTGGATTAAATCTCTCCACATGCCCGACCGCTAATTTCGCCCCATGCTTCTCGGCCAGATCCACCAGCTTCCGCGCCTCCGCTGTATCCATTGCCATCGGCTTTTCCACCAGCACGTGCTTGCCTCGCCTTAAAAAAGGTTCCGCAATTGCTAAATGAGTCATGGTCGGCGTGACGATGCTGGCCGCGTCGACCGCCTCCACCATTTCTGCCAAAGAGGCAAACGCCCGCGTCCGACACTTCGCCGCAATCTTTCGGGCTGTCTCGGGGTTGGAATCATGCACCCCCACCAACTCCGCTTCGGCCAGCTCCGCATAGATCCGCGCGTGCTCCTTGCCCATGTGACCCACCCCCGCCACGCCTACTTTGACCTTCTGGCTCATTTGCCCCCCTTGCCCGCCTGCCCCCAAAGAGTGATTTTGTGCCGAAGGGCTAACTTTTTCACTTCATCCTGATCCAAAATCAAAGTTTTTTTCGCCTCCACCACCAGCACACTCACCCTTCCCTCCGCCGCCGCTCGAATCGTTTGCGGCCCCACCACCGGCACATCAAACCGCATATCCTGCCCCGGGGAAGTTACTTTGATCGCGACCCCACCACCCCCCGCGATGGCTCCACCCCTGCGCAATGTCTCGTCGGTACCGTCAAAGCCCTCCACTGCCATCACCGCTCCCTGCTTCACCACCAAACTTTGCCCAATATTCAGCTTGGCCACCGCTTTGGCTAGCGGCCAACCGAACGTAATGTCCGCCGAAAGATGCGCCGGGGGATTCGGCCCCGCCAACACCCCGTGCCCGGCCAGATGATTCTCCATAAAAGTCGTGGCCGGCAAAACTTGGATGCCCGCTTTGCCCAACTCCGTCGCCACCGCCCCAAAAAGCGTCGCCGCATTTTTTTCCTTTAATTGAGCTAGAATCCACAACGCCTTCCAATCGGGTCGCAAATCGAAAAGTCGTTTCGGGGTGATCTGCCCCGCAAAGATCGCCTCCCGCACCCCCGCCTTTTTAAAAAACGAGATCAACTTCCCCAACTGCCCGACCCGCAACCACTCGGTCGGCTGCCCACGTGCCGCCACCCTGGCCTCCGTTTCGCCGGTGAAGGCTGCCACCACCAAAGCCACCCCTTGAGCCCTCGCCCCATTTAGCACTTGGAGAGGGTAGATACCCCTGCCCGCCACCAAACCAATCTTGCCCTTCATCAATGGGTTACACCACCGAACGAGATGGCGATTTCATGGGTTGACCGATTCATGGGTTTTGATACGATTTGAAAGGAGTCGTCTCGCGGCGGAAGTTGGGTGGGAACTCGAAGGTTTCCACCTTTTTTTTCGCCAAAAGAGGTCTCCAAAAACCAAAAAAGATAAGCACATGAACACACAAGACTTCCTCACAGTACTCGATTACATGGAAAAGGAGAAGGGCATAAGCCGCAAGGTGATGGGCACTGTGATTGAGAATGCCCTGATTACCGCCGCCCACAAGACCTACCCTCTCGAGACTGAAATTCGCGTCAACCTCGACCAAAAATCGGGTAAAATCCAAATGTTCGCCAAACTCAAGGCCAGCGACCGGGCCCGTCCCAACGCGGACGAAATCTCCATCGTCAAAGCCCGTGCCGTCAAAGCGAATGTTCACGTCGGTGAACTCGTGGAAGTCGAACTCGATGCCAGCCAATTCGGCCGAATCGCCGCCCAAGTTTTTAAGCAAGCCATGAACCAAAACCTACGCTCGATCGAGAAAACCATGATCATGGAAGAGTTCCAAGGTCGCGTGGGTGATATCGTCGCCGGGACTGTCCGCCGATTCGAACGGGCGGATGTGGTCATCGATCTCGGGAAGTTCGAGGGCATCATGCCCTCCCGCGAACGTGTTCCCACGGAAGAGTACACCCCGGGCGAACGCATCCGCGCTCTCGTTCTCGCCGTCCAATCGGGCCAGCGTGGACCCGAAATTATTCTCTCCCGCTCCAGTCCTGATTTCGTTCGCCGTCTCCTTTCCCTCGAAGTCAATGAACTCAACGATGGCACGGTTCAAATTAAATCTCTGGCCCGTGAACCCGGTTTCCGCACCAAGATCGCCGTTTGGTCAGACGTGGAGAAAGTCGATCCCGTCGGCGCTTGTGTCGGCATTCGCGGTTCCCGCGTGAAAAATATTGTGCGGGAACTCAACAACGAAAAGGTCGATCTTTTCCGCTGGTCTCCCAACATTCATGAGCTGGTCATCGAAGCCCTCAAACCCGCCAAACTGCGCAAAATCGAGATCGACGAAACCAATCGCCGGGTCCGCGCTCTGGTCGACGCGGAAAATCTCTCCCTCGCCATCGGCCGAAAAGGACACAACGCTCGCCTCGCCAGCCGCCTGACCGGCTGGAGCATCGACGTGGAAGAGGACAAAACCGAAGTCCAAGGCTTCGAACAGAAGCTGGAAGCCGCCGTCCAAGGCCTGGCCTCCATTCTTGGCATCGAACTCGCCCTCGCCCAAAAAATTGCGTCAGTCGGATTCAGCACCGCTGAGGCCATCGCCGAAGCCAGCGACTCGGACTTGGCTGAGGCCGTGCCCGATCTCACCCCTGAACAAGTCCAGGAGATTCGCACCAAGGCTCAGGCAGCCCTCTCAGCCGCCAAGACCTGAAGCCCCCTCCCTCGCCCGGCATGGCCACCTCGTCCACCAAAAAGACGGCCAAACCCGACGGGGAAGCCGCCCCCGTAAAAAAACCACGCGCGGTGAAAACCGCCACCCCTAAAAAAGTTCCCGCCAAGGGAAAAACACCCCCAGCAGAACCCACAGACGTTGCCCCAGCGGCGGTTGCCATTGCCGCCGAGGAGAAGATTACCCCCAAAGGAGAAGCGGCACCCGCCGTCACCCCGCCCGCATCCCCAGCCCTCACGGAGGAGACGGTCGACGAATCCAAAATCATCCAAATGAAGCCCCCGATCCAGGTCCGCGACCTGGCGACGCGGCTCAATCTGAAGCCCTTCCAGCTGATTCATGAGCTGATGGAAATGAATGTCTTTGCCACCCTGAATCAAAATATCGAGGAGGCGGTGGCTAAAAAGATTTGCGAGAAACGTGGGTTCGTATTCTTAGCGGAAAAACGCAAAGAGGGGGGTGGAGTCCACAAGGTCGCCCCGGTGATCGAGCCCCCCAAGGCCAAGCCCATTCCTTCCGCTAATCTCAAACCTCGCCCTCCCATTGTCACCTTCATGGGTCACGTCGATCACGGGAAGACCTCCCTGCTTGACGCCATCCGCCGCGCCAAAGTCGCCGCGGGCGAAGCGGGAGGCATCACCCAGCACATCGGGGCCTACACGGTGAAGCGGGGTGAAAATACGATCACCTTCCTCGACACCCCGGGCCACGAAGCTTTCACCGCGATGCGTGCCCGTGGGGCCAACGTCACCGACATCGTGGTTCTCGTGGTCGCCGCGGACGACGGTATTAAACCGCAAACTTTGGAAGCCCTTCGCCACGCCCAAGCGGCCAAGGTGACCATTATGGTCGCCATCAATAAAGTGGATCTACCCAACGCCAACCTCGACAAAGTCAAAGGCCAGCTGCAAGAGCTGGGCCTGGCCCCCGAAGAGTGGGGCGGCCAAACCGTCGTCTGCGAAGTTTCCGCCACCAAAGGCACCGGTATTGAGAAACTTTTGGAAATGATCGCTCTGCAATCGGAGGTTTTGGAACTGCGGGCCGACCCGACAGGCCACGCCCTTGCCCGAGTCATTGAGACCCAAATTGAGACGGGTCGCGGTCCTACCGCCACTGTCCTCGTCCAACAAGGTTGTCTCAAGGTGGGCGACTCCTTTGTTTGCGGACCCCACCAAGGAAAAGTCAAAGCACTCTTTGATGATGGGGGAAACTCGATCAAGACGGCTGGTCCCTCGGTCCCCGCACGAATCGTCGGGTTGAGCGGTGCCCCCTCCCCTGGCGAAGAGGTCGTGGTCGTAGGCTCAGAGCGGGAGGCCCGCTCGATCGTCGAAGAGCGGCAAGAGGCGCAACGGGCCACTCGCTTAGCCGCCGGACCTGGTGCTCCCGCGGGCGTCACCCTAGAAAATCTTTTCGCCAGTATCGCCGAAGGACAGAAAAAATGTCTGCGCGTGGTCCTCAAAGGCGACGTGCAAGGCTCGGTCGAGGCGATCGTGGAGGCCATTCGCAAAATCCAAAGTCAAAAAGTGACTTTGGAAATTATTCTTTCCGCCATCGGACCGATTGCGGAGTCGGATATTCTTTTAGCCAAAGCCTCGGGCGCAGTCGTCATTGGTTTCAACACGAAGACCGACAATTCGGCAGCGAACGCGGCCAAGCGCGAGGCCATCCAAATCAAACTTTTTAGTATTATTTATGAACTGGTCGATCAAGTGAAGGAGGCCATGACGGGCCTTTTGGATCCCGAACTTCGCGAAAGCCCGCTCGGAAACGCTTTGGTCAAAAAAGTGTTCGAACTTTCGAAATTCATGGTCGCGGGGTGCCAAGTGCAGAGTGGGCGGATCACCAAAAGCGGACGGGCCCGCGTCATCCGCAAGAAACAGCCGATTTACGACGGTGCCGTGGTTACCCTCAAACGATTCCAGGAGGATGTTCCCGAGGTGCGCCAAGGATTGGAGTGCGGAATTCGTTTGGGCAACTTTGACGAATACGAGGAGGGCGACATCATCGAGTGTTACCAACTCGAAAAAGTCCCCCAAACTCTGTAACGACTTTCCTCCTAAATAAATTGGGCTAGGGTTCCCCCATGCCCAGTCGCCGCCTCTTTCGGGTATCGGAATCGATTCGCTCTGTCCTTGCTCGATTGGTTACACGTGAGCGGACTTTGGAGGGCAAACTTATCACCATTACTGGGGTGGAAGTCAGCCCTGATCTCCGCCACGCTCAAGTTTACGTCACCCACCTCGACGGCTCATCCCCTGACGCGGACATCATCCACACCCTCAACATGCTAAAGGAGGAGTGGCAGGGGGAGTTAAATAAGACCCTTCACATCAAATACACCCCGCGCCTTCATTTCCACGTGGATGAAGCCCAGCGTCGCGGCGACCGGATTCTTCAGATCATGACCGAGATTGAGCCACCGCCCTCCCCTTAAATCTTTTTTCCAGACCCTTTGCCACCGTCCCGCGGCTTGCCGCCCTTGGGTTCGTCTCCCTCCTCCTCTCCACCATTCTCCTCGTCGCCTGCCTCGCCCGACTCAAACTTTTTCTTCAACTCCTGCAGAAAGGGCGTCATGTCCGAAACTTTATCCCAAACACTTTTCGCCACATAAATTGGCTTTTGCGTTTCTAAAGCCACCGCCACACAGTCGCTTGGCCGTGCATCAATCTCCGTGATCGAGGTTCCTCCCGGCGCAACCTGCCGCAACGTTAACCGGGCAAAATAGGTGTCGTTGCGCAGGTCATTAATGATCACTCGATCCACGGTGATCGAAAAACCCTGCAAAATCAGATGAATCAGGTCGTGGGTTAAAGGTCGTTCCCGTTTTTCCCCTTTCAACAAAAGCGCAATGGAGGTGCCCACCCCGTGATCGACATGGATGCTGAAGGTTTTGGTGTCATTCCCCAAAAAGACCGCCATTCCGTTTGCGGCGGGCATCAGCCCCAAAATCTGAACTTGGATTGCGTCCGTCATGCCCTCACCTTATCGACTCCGCTCGCGTCCGCAAGATGCTGAAAATGAGTGGGAATCATTGCAATCTGTCAAACTGGTCGTATAGATAATTGCTCGTGCCCGAACCTATCGAACCTTGGTCGATCGACCGCTCCCTCTCCACCTACGGCATCCCTCGTTGGGGCAGTGGCTACTTTGGCGTCAACCCAGCGGGAAACATGACCGTGCGACCCATGAACGGAGCTGGCGCCGAAATTGATCTCGTCAAAGTCGCCACTCGCGCCCGTGAGCGGGGTCTCAACTACCCTCTCCTCGTTCGTTTCCACGATCTGCTTCGGCACCGTGTCCGTGCGATTAACGAAGCCTTCGCCGACGCCATCAAATCCGCCCGCTTCAAAGGCAGTTACCGAGGTGTTTTTCCAATCAAGGTCAACCAGATGCGGGAGGTAGTGGAGGAAATTCTCGACGCGGGAGAGCCCTTTCACTTTGGCCTGGAGGTTGGCAGTAAGCCTGAACTCTTTGCCGGTCTCGCCCACCATCGCGATCCCGAAAGTCTTCTCGTCTGCAACGGGTACAAAGACGCGGAGTTTATCCGAACGGCTCTGCTCGGCCGGAAACTGGGCAAAAAAGTCATCCTGGTGATTGAAAAACCCGAAGAACTCCGCCTGGCCGTGGAAACCGCCCGCACCATGCAGGTGCAGCTTCTTGTCGGTGTCCGTGTTCGCCTCTCCGCCCGCGGAGTCGGAAAATGGGCTCTCTCGGGTGGAGACGATGCCAAATTCGGTCTCTCCACCAGCGAACTTCTCGAAGCCATCGAATACCTCCGCAAAGAGGGTTGTCCCGAGGCCCTGCAAATGCTCCACTTCCACGTCGGCTCCCAAATCCCCGATATTCTCGCCCTGCGCCGAGCCGTTCGCGAAGCCACCCGCTTCTATGCCCAACTTCACCATCTCGGCCTCAAACCGACCTACCTCGACGTCGGGGGTGGCCTCGCGATCGACTATGATGGATCCCGTAGCGACTCGGAAAGCTCCATGAACTACACCTTGGCCGAATACGCCCGTGATGTTGTTCGCTCCGTCGCCGAGGTTTGCCGCCAAGAAAAAGTTCCTCACCCCACTCTCGTCAGTGAGAGCGGGCGCGCCACCGTCGCCCACCACTCCGTTCTCTTGGTGGAGGTTTTTGGCACCATCAATAAAACTCCTCGCCCCTTCGTTCCCGCCAAAGAGGAAGATCCTGAATTCGTTCGCCAACTCTCCGACCTCGTTCTCAATCTCTCCCGAAAAAATCGCCGCGAAT
>LIBO01000006.1 GCA_001438005.1 Verrucomicrobia subdivision 6 bacterium BACL9 MAG-120507-bin52
CGGGCGACTTCACCAACCTTACCGCTGGGGCGAACTGGTCGATGACCTATAAATTTTCCGAAAAGGAATTTGTCGTGGAACAAAATTCCGACTGCCTTGGCCCCTACGTTCGGACCGACCTGGGCTTTGGCTTCGTCAATAATCTGGAAAGCTCGCAAACTCTCACCGGCACCGTCCTTCCCGGCGTCACCGGCACCTTGGCCAATCCATCGATTTCCGTAAATCCCGGAGTCCGCTTCGACGTCTCCCCTGGCTTCAACTTGACCGACTGGTTCGGCGTCGAGCTTTCTGGCGGCATACTTTACAACGGTCTTGATCACCTTAATGGCTCCGGAGCCGTGACTCTCGATGGTGGCACCGAAACAATTTCGGGCGGAGGACTCTCTTTGACCGGTCGCTACCTCCAAGTCCCCGCCATTTTTTCAACCGTCTTTCGTTGGCCCGGCCAAGCCCGCTGGAAGCCTTACCTCTCCACCGGATTCGGCTTCGCCTACAGTCAGCTCCAAATCACTCAGATCGATAACACTCAGACCTCCGATCAGTTCGAGGAGGCTTACTCCCCCGCCTTTTCCGTTGGTTCAGGATTCATCTGGCAAGTCTCCGACACCGTCGACTTCGACGTTGCCTATAAACTTCTCGGCCTGATCAATCCCACCTATTCTTCTCTGCAACCCGGTGTCGCTCTCTCCAACTCAATCCAATTTGGTATCAATGTCCGCTTCTGATCTCACCGCGCGAGTTCTTCAACTCAACTCCCGCCTTCGTGGGGGTGGCACCGATTCTCAGTGCCTCGCCCTTTCCCAAGGCCTTTCCGATCTTGGATGGACCATTGAAATGGCTGGGCCGGCCGACGCTCCCTTGTCCGGCGCCGGGCAAAACTTTGCCTTTCACCCCCTGCCTCGCTTTCGCCTCTTTCAGATCCTCAGTCTGGCGGGAATCCTGCGCCGAACGAAACCCCGCATCCTCCACGCCCACCACGGGGACGACTACTGGACCGCCCTCCTCGCCTCCCGCCTGGTCGAACCCCGTCCTTTAGTCATCTTTTCTCGTCACCTCGCCAAGAGCCCCCGATCCCACCTGAGTAAAAAATATCTCTTTGCGCAAGCGGACGCGGTCATCGCCGTTTCCTCCTTTGTCGCCGAAGTTCTCCTTCGCGGCCATGACGACCCTGCTTCCCCCGTGGCGGAACGTCATCACCGTTCGGCTTGTGTTCTCTCCGCAAAAAAACTTCACCTCATCCATACGGGTATCGATACCACCCACTTTTGTCCGAAGGGACCTGCTTTCACGCAGCAGGCTCGTCAAAATCTCCAACTCAACCCGAACCAGCTTGTTTTTGGCGTGGTCGGCGGATTCGATCTGCCGGTGGGCAAAGGACAAAGAATTTTTCTCAAAGCCGCCCAAAGCGTCATGCGCCATCTTCCGACGGCGCGTTTTCTTCTCGCGGGCTCAGGCAATATGGAGGACCTGTTGCGAGATGATATTCGCCACTTGGGCCTCGAAGATCGTGCCTATCTGATCGGCCAGCAGCCCGACCCCCTTTCTCTGCATCATGCGCTCGACTGTCTCGTCCATCCTCAAATCGCGACCGAGGCCTTTCCCTCCGTTGTCTTAGAAGCGCACGCCTGTGGTCGGCCCGTCATCGGCTCGGAACTAGACGGCATTCCGGAGGCCTGGGGCATCGGCCAGCTGGGCCGGCTGGTCCGCGCCGGGGACGCAGCCGCTCTCGCCCGAGCGATGATCGCCCAATCCGAAATTCCTTCTCCCACCGCCGAAGAGCAGTCCCATGCTCACGCCCGTGTCACCGCCCAAGCTTCCCTTTCTGTCCAAGCCCAACGCACCGCCGCCCTTTATCGCCGGCTCATGTCCAGGTAACCGTTGGGGTTCCGAAATTCAACTGGGCGGATTTCTCAAGCTTGAGGTTTTGCCCTCTTTCTCTCAACCTCATCGTGTATGCCGATTCATGAAAATGTACTTGGAACGGTTGGCAGGACCCCCCTGGTAAAATTACAGCGAATTACCGCTGGCCTCCCCGCCACCATCGCCCTCAAATGCGAATTCTTTAATCCCCTCGGCAGTGTCAAAGACCGCATCGGCGCCGCTATGATTGCGGCCGCAGAGCAAGAGGGCAAGATCACCCCCCAAACCACCATCATCGAGCCCACTTCCGGCAACACCGGCATTGCCCTCGCGTTCGTCGCCGCCGCCAAAGGCTACAAGCTCATTCTCACCATGCCCGAGAGCATGAGCCTCGAGCGCCGCACTCTCCTCGCCCTCCTCGGCGCCAAACTCGAACTCACCCCCGCCGCCGAGGGAATGAAAGGCGCCATCGCCCGGGCCGAAGCCCTCGCCAAAGAAATTCCCGGCTCCTTCATTCCCCAACAGTTTAAAAATCCGGCCAACCCCGCCATTCACAAAAAAACCACCGCGGAAGAAATCTGGTCCGATACCGATGGCTTGGTCGATATCTTTATCTCCGCTGTCGGCACCGGAGGCACCATCACCGGTGTTTCCGAAGTCATTAAATCCCGTAAAAAAACCTTCCGCGCCATCGCGGTCGAACCCAAGGATTCCCCCGTCATCACCCAAACCCGCGCCGGCCAACCCGTAAAACCTGGCCCCCACAAAATTCAGGGAACCGGTGCCGGCTTTGTCCCCGATAACCTCCACCTCGATATCGTCGACGAAGTCATCACCGTCACCAACGAGGAAGCCTTTGCCATGGCCCGCCGCATCTGCAAGGAAGAGGGCATGCTTGTCGGCATCTCGACCGGCGCCAATGTGCACGTCGCCCTCGAAGTCGCCCAACGCCCCGAAAATAAGGGCAAGCTCATCGTCACCATCGGTTGCAGCACGGGCGAGCGCTATCTCACCACCGCTCTGGCCGATGAAGCGCGTCGCCTCGTCGGCGGTTAAGCTCATGCCCCAAGCAAAGAAGAGGGCTCTCGCCCGGCCGGCGCAAAAGCCCGTTCCCGCTCTTCCGCCCGAAGTCTTAGAACAAGCCGCCCAGGGTTGGCTGCAATCTCATGGAATTTCGTCGACGCCCACCACTCCCAAACCGAACGAACCCTCTTTCACTCAGCTCTCCGAAAGCTTAGAAAAAGTTTTGCACCAGTTGCGGGCCGAGTTAAACGATCTCCGGACCCGAATCTCCCGCCTCGAATCGAAAAAATCCTAAAGAGACAAAAGCAGTCGCACGACGTTTTCCCAACGTCGCTCCTCCCCACGGGCCAGCGCGTCCCGATCCTTTTGCGGGACCTCCTCGGCTCTCTCAATTGCCAAAATTCTCTCCTCATGCTCCTGCAGGGCGCGGCGATATTTTCGCTCCTGCTCGGGCGACAGTTCGGCCATCGAGTACCCATCGGTAAATTTAATCACCACTGGCCTCGACTGATCCCGATTCTCCCAATCCCAAAACTGCCCCAGCGGTCGTTTCATCATATGTTGGGTCAATTGCCGGATCAGTAGATCATACGCCTGATCGGAGGTGCCCGACGCCGCCGTGACCGGCAAGCTCGCCACCCAAGTCGTCGCTGTCAGCGGCAAAACCGCCAGATCCAACGGCCTCACTACCCAGAAGTCCGCAAAGGAGTACATTGCCTCCGGTGGGGCGAAATAGTCACTGGGGGCCTCGGCCTGCAGGCTTTGACCTCCACCCGCCCAGAGCAAACTGAGTCCGAGAAAAAACCTTTTCACGATTCTAAAATTGGCCACCCACCCGAGTCGGTCAACTGCCCCCTCCGCTTAGGGTGAATGGCTTGGGGACAACGCCGAAGATCTTAGCAGAACCAAACACTCCACATGGGCTGTCCTCGGAAAAAGGTCGATCGGCTGAAACCATTCGGGCGTCCATTTCGCTGACCAAGCCCGCAAATCCCGCGCCAGTGCCGGCGGGTCACACGAAAGGTAAAGAACCCCTTGAAAAGGCAGATCCCGTTCAAAAAACCGTCGGGCATCGGGACTCAGCCCGCCTCGGGGTGGATTGATCAGGCAAAACGAAGCACCTGTCCCCAGTTTCTCCAAGCCCTCCTCGAAGCGATCCTCAAATCGCCCCTCCAACAACTCCGCTTTCGGCGCCTCCCGCTGAAACACGGGGACGGCCGCCGCACTCGACTCCACTCCCACCACCCGAATCCCGCGCTCCGTCAGCGGCTTGCTGAAAAAACCGGTCCCCGCGTACCCCTCTAATATGCTCTCGATTCCCTCCGGCACCGCCGCCACCACCTGCTGTTGGAGTAACTTAGCCAGTGGCCGATTCGACTGGTAAAATGCCTCCCCTCGCACCTCGTCCGCCCGAATCGAGTAGTGGGGCCGTGGCCGCGGACGCTCCCGCAAAACCGCCAACTTCTGATTCACGTCGTCTGCCGCCAGCAGACAGCGCGCGACATCCACCAGTGTCCTTCCATCCGCCCCCAAAAAACCGATCCGCCCATCCCGATTGTGCACCGTGATCCGATTCCGATACGCATAATCAGGACCCGTCAAAGCCGGCCGAAGCACAGGGTTTTCCAACTTTCCAATTCGTTTCAACGCACTCTCAATCTGGGCCACCTTGGCCCGCACCTCCGCCGGATAGGCTAGGTGCTGCGTCGCACAGCCCCCGCACTGGGTAAAGAGGGAGCAAGGAGGCACCACCCGATCGGCCGAGGGTTCCAACACCTCGACCAGGCGAGCCCGCGAATAGGTTTTGTGAACCTCCGTCACCACCACCCTCACTTTTTCCCTGAGGGCGGTGAACGGGACAAAAATAACCTGCCCCTCGTGGCGAGACACCCCATCCCCACCATAGGCGAGCTCCGAGATAGTTAACTCGATCGGCTCGGCCGCCGATCCCACAGGCGGCTTCAGTACCAGTTGTCTTTCAAGTCTGCCGGCGGATACGGCTCAACCTGCCCCGTGTCGTGCGCCGGCATCTTCATCGACTTGGTCGGAATAAAAAAGGTCGCAATCTCCACCGTGCCCATCGCCGTGTCCATGATCATTCGCGAAACTCCTTGGGTAAAACCGAACGTATCGCCGTAGGTTCCCCCACCCTCTTGTGTCGCCACATAGGGAGAATCAAACAACTCGGAAACCGAAAGGGTCACGTTGGCAATCCCTCGCCCCAACTTTTCCATCATCGTCGGCTTGGGCGGAAGCCGTAAATCCGCCAAACCCACCGCCGGAAGGAAGCCAAGCAAGAGACCTATTTGTAGGAATTTGTTCATAGATTACTCATGCCGCCTTCCGCCCAGCCTGCAAGGGGGAAAAAAATTTAAGGCGAATAATTTGTGAATGCCGTCGAACGACTGGGCAGTGTCCGAAACCGCTCGATTACCCCATCCGCCACCCGATCGGAAAACTCCTTAAAAATATTCTCTCGGTTCCGCCCCCCGATCATCCGCGTTCCCTCGTACTCCCCCGCCTGAATCCAGGCATAGGTCGTTCGGTCATTCATATAGGGCCCCTCAATAAAGATCACCGGCCCTCGGAACAGTCGGTTGGCAATCAGGTTCCGGTGCCATACATAAGGACTCACCCCAGAAGGTGAAGCGTAGCCCGAGCCCCCATAATTCTCCGGCGGGAATCCCCATCTACTCTGAAACTGTCGCCCGATTTCTGCCCCCAGATCCAGCTCCTCCGGCGTGGAATTCTCGAGCAACTTGCGCATCAAGTGAAACTTGTGATCATCATAGACCAGCTCACTCGCGGTGTACGCCCCGTGCGAAAACAGCACCAGCCGATTCACGCTGCGAAGGCTAGGCCTTCCTCGGCTACCCCAAGGCGCCGCATTGTAGTGGAGGCAGAGAGTGAAATCGGGCCGCAACTCCTCATTCACCCGACGCGCCCGCGCTTGGATTTCGGCGGAACGATAAAAAAGCAGCTCCGCATTCCACCGAATCAACCCGTTCATCGAATATCTTGGGGTGCGCCGCCTTTGAAAATCCTGCAACAGATACTCAATCGCTTCGGGATAAAGATCATTGGGACGCAAAGCGGTCGTCGGCGTAAAGCCATCGTGAGTCCACACCACCTTCGCCCCCGCTTGCCTGAGCCGACTCTCTAAAAGACGACAGGTCTTTAGGTTGATCTCCCCCTCCACTACCGGCCGATCTCGCCCAATCCGAAAGGTCCGCTCCTCAATATCCGCCCAATCTCCTCCAATGTGCCCCGGATCCAGGCAAATGACTTGGCCTCGCAACGGTTTTTCCGGATCGGGTAAACAAAAAGAAACAGCGCGCTGACTTTCGACTTCCTTGGCTTTGGTGGCCCACCGCAAGGTGTAGAGGGGCTCCGTCTTGGCCACGTCCCGATAGACACGCACGCTCTCCTCATCGACTTCCAAATATTTGGCCAACGCCCCCGAAGGATCAAACACCCGTTGGCACCGCTGCAAAAAATCCTTTCGCGCAATCGTGCCTTGATACACATCCAACAAACGCCACTCCGGCACCTCCGCCAAAGGGGAAAAAAGAAAGGGCTTATCCTCCACCGCGCTGGCCGTGGGAATGACCCCCACCCCTATCGCAAAACTCATCGATCTCAACCAGCCCATGACACCCACAATGAACTCGAATCCCCCGCGGGCAAGAAGCGAGGGGTGGCTTGAGCCAACCCGCTCTTTTCCATACTCTTTTTTAATGGATCCCTCCCCCACCCCCAAACCCCGGCTTCCATGGGATCGTTGGATCACCGTCGGCACCATCGGCCTCGCCGCTCTGGTCGCCTCCGGTTGGACGATGCGGGAGCGCCAGTGGGCCACCGATCGGGCCGAATCGCGCGAAGACATGCGCCAGGCGATGCACCGCCTGAAAACCCTCTCCTCCTCCGCGGATCAGATCCGTACCGCTTATCTCCAGCGCAAATCGGAGCTCGATGCCACCCGAAAGAAACTGGAGCAGGCCAATGCCCGCTCTTCCGAGGATCGCGGGAAACCCCCCGCCACGCCCGACGAAAGAGCAAAATCGGCGAAAACCATCTCCGCCTTTGCCAAAAAATTATCCTCGAGCAAGCTCCCCGCGTGGGCCGCCGTGGAAAAGGCGGACGGTGCGATTCGAATCCTCCCCGGCATCAGCCTTCCTAAGGGAAACGCGGGCTTCCAAAATTTTGCTTCCCTTGCTTCCACCCTTGTCTCCATCGGTCCCGACTGGACTCTGGAGCTGATCGCCCGCGCCGAGCCCGCTTCCGATGCCTGGGAAACGGCCCAAGAACGGGCCGACCTTCTCATCCGGTCGGCCGAAAAATCACTCCAAGGCCAACCCGCCCGCCTGCGACTCCGCCTCGAAGTTACCAAAGGCCCTCGCATGGAGTGGCGTCTTCAACCCCCCGAAATGACCGCCAAAGCCCAACCCAAGTCCAAGTCCGCCCCCAATCCTAAAGCGGTAAAAAAGTGAGCACGGTTTTTGTCGACGGACACTACTACGCCTACCGCAGCTTTTACGCCATCGCCTCTCTCTCCAATTCGAAAGGAGAGCCGACCAACGCCGCCTACGGCTTTGCCTCCGCCCTTCTTCGTTTGGCGGAGGACCTAAAACCAACCCAAGGCGCGGTCATTTTTGACGGCGGCATCCCTGCCGAACGAATGGCTCTTCACCCGACCTATAAGGCGAATCGAAAAGAAACCCCCGAGGCGCTCGAGCGCCAATTTCCCCTGCTCCACGAAGTCGCCTCCGCCTTGGGTTGGCCGGTTCTTACCGTGGATCAGGAGGAAGCCGATGACGTGATTGCCAGCTACGTCCACGCCGCGGATAGCCGCTCCTGCATCGTGGCCACCAACGACAAGGACCTGATGGTTCTCGCCGCCCAAGGCTGCAAAATTTATCAACCCCAGTCCCAGGGTTTCACTCTCCTTGGCCCACCGGAGGTGGAGGCCAAATGGGGCGTTTCGCCCGAACGCGTGCCCGAACTCCTCGCCTTAACCGGTGACTCGGCCGATAATTTCCCCGGTGTCCCAGGGGTCGGACCCAAAACCGCCGCCAAGTGGATTTTACAGTACGGTACCTCCGAAAAAGTTTTGGCGGCCGCACCCTCCATCACCCCTGAGCGATTTCGTCCCATTCTGCAGGAGTCAGCCGAAATCGTCCGCCGGAACCGGAAGATGGTCGAACTCCGCACCTCCGTTCCACTTCCTCGTCCCGTCCAAGATCTCGCCTTGCGACCCAACCCGGCCCAACAGGTGGAGCTCTTTCGCCGACTCGAATTTAAACGCTTCACCCGGGAGGCCGAGGCTCGCCTCGCCGCTCACGCTCCCCGCCAACCCGACCTCTTCTCCAGCTAAAGACATGAAGCCGAAAATAGAAAATCTCTACGTCCACATTCCTTTCTGCACTCACCTCTGCCCCTACTGCGATTTTCCGAAGGAGCGGCTTGCGGGAAATCGGATGCGGGATTTCCTCCGTGGTCTTCAAGCAGAGTGGGCTTGGGCCCAAGAGGAGTTTGCCCTCTCCCCCCGAAGAATTTTTTTCGGCGGGGGCACCCCCACCGCGCTCTCCCCCTCCCTTCTGCAGGAGCTCATGGAGATTGCGCCTTGGGGACAGGCGGAGGAGTGGACCGTGGAAGCGAATCCCGACGGCCTGATCGCCAGCAAAACCTCGCTCCTGCGCGAGGCAGGGGTCACCCGCATCAGCCTTGGGGTGCAGGCATTTCGTCCAGCCGACCTCGCGTGGCTGGGCCGACGCCACGACCGCGCCACGATCGCCACTGCCGTTGCCCATGTTCGCCAAGCGGGCATCCCCCTCCTCAACCTTGATCTCATCTACGGCCTACCCGATCAAGGCCCGGCCGAATGGCAATCCACCTTAGAGGAGGCCTGCGCTCTCCAGCCCGATCACATTTCCGCCTATGTCATCACCCCAGAAGCAGGCACAGAGCTGATCCGACGAATCGAACAGGGAGAGTGGCATCCCGACCCTGATCATGAATCGCTCCTCTTTCTCCTCACGCAGCGCATCTTGGAATCCCGCGGATTCTCCGCCTATGAAATTTCTAACTTTGCCCTACCGGGCAAAGAGTGCCGACACCATCAAGCCATCTGGTCGGGTGAGGATTACCTGGGCCTTGGTCCAGGTGCGGTCTCCACCGTCGCGGGGCGCCGCTGGCGCAATATTCGCGACACCACCCTGTATGCCCGATCGGCCGAATCAGGCCCTCACCCCGCTCACGAAGAGAACGAGATTTGCGGACCGCGCGAACGGCGGGCCGAACGCATTCTTCTCGGGCTCCGCACCAGTGAGGGTCTGGCGGAAGAAACTCTCCACGGACAAGAGGCCTGCCTCTCCGAACTGGTGGCCAAAGGATGGGGTCGTCGTTTTGGGGGAAAGTTTCTTCTCACGCCTCGTGGCCGACTGCGGGCGGACGCAGTCGCCGCCATGCTGATCTGACCATGCCCCCCGCCATCCAGACCCGCGGTCTCCGCAAGACGTACCGTATTTTCCAAAAATCTCCAGGTTTCGGCGGCGCCGTCCGGGGCCTCTTTCATCGTCGTTACAAGGAGGTCACGGCGGTCGATGGGATCGATCTCGAAATTCAAGCGGGCGAGCTAGTCGGTTTTCTCGGGCCGAACGGCGCGGGAAAAACGACAACTTTAAAAATGCTTTCAGGCTTGCTCCAGCCCAGCGACGGCACCGCCACGGTTCTGGGCCATCTTCCTTGGAAACGGGAAGAGTCGTTTCGAAAAAAGATTTCCCTCCTTCTCGGCCAAAAAAATCAGCTGCTGTGGGACCTCCCCGCACGTGAGAGCTTTGCCCTGAACCGCGCCATCTATCGGATCGATCCCACCCAAGCCGCCGCCACCATCGACCATCTTTCTGCCCTCCTTGAGGTTCGTCCCCTGCTGGATCAACCGGTTCGAGAACTTTCTTTAGGAGAGCGGATGAAGATGGAGCTCATCGCCGCCCTTCTTCACAAACCCCAAGTCCTCTTTCTCGACGAACCGACGCTTGGGCTGGACGTGGTTTCCCAGCACCGCGTGCGCGACTTTCTTCGCCACCTCGTCGCCGAGGAAAAGATCACCACCATTCTCACCAGCCACTATCTTCAGGATATTGAAAGCCTGTGCCGCCGGGTGATCATCATCGATCACGGCCGCGTGATTCACGACGGCCCTTGGGATCAGATTGTTCGAAATTTTTCCGACCGCAAAGAGATCGTCCTTCGCTTTTCAGGCACACCCCCCGATCTTCAAGGCGCCGATTGGGGGGAAATCATCGCCAAAGATGCGGCCACGCTTCGCCTCCGCGTTTCGCCAGCCCAAGCCACCGCCGTGAGTCGACGAGCGATTGATCTGCCTGGCCTGGAAGATATTCGTATTGAAGCCATGCCGGTCGAGGAGGTGATCCGGCGCGTCTTCGCCGCGTCGTCCCAACGCTAGCCGTGCCCCAAAAAGATCGCGGCCGCGACCGCCCCAAATCCCACGGCGGCCGCCAGCCCTTTCCACCGTCGCCCCTCCCTCTCCCTCAACTCGGGGATCAGGAGATCCGATCCCGCTAGATAAAGAAAAGTTCCGCAGGTGGCGGAGGCGAAGATTCCGTGCAAGATCTCCAAGTCCCCCACGTTCACCCCCGAGGCGAGCCACGCCCCTCCGGGACTGGCCAAGCTCAGCAGAACCGTAGCCAAAATAATTTTCCCCCCCGAAAAACCGTATCGGCTCAGGGTGACGGCCAAAGCAAAGGTGTCGGTCGCCTTGTGAAAAAGAATCGCTAATGCCAACGCATCCTGAGCGGCACCAGCCGAGACCGATCCCAAGGCCAACCCCTCCAGCAAGGAGTGAAAACCCAGCATGCCCCCCAGAATCCAGGGCTTGGCCAGCGTCCCTTTCCCCCCATGCGGATGGCAACCGTGCATCTCGGCATGAGCGTGATGCCCCTGCCGATCCAACCAGAATAAAAACCCCATGGTAAATACGATGGCTCCAAATCCCCCCCAGGGACCCAGCGACTCCACCGACTCTGGCCCCAACTCAAAAAACGCCGTCGCCAGAAATGCTCCCCCGGCGAAGGTCCCGCCCAAGCAAAGCCAAGAAGTCTTTGCTTTCGAACTTTTCATGGGTAACGCAATCAAGCCGCCCGCTAACCCAGCCAGGAAAAGCACCGCCAAAAGAGTAAAGGAGATCACCCTATTAGGGTGGCGCAAAAAGTCGCATATGGCGAGATACCCCAAACCCCGAAAAAAATAAAGTGGCAGTGGAGGGATTTGAACCCCCGACCCAAGGCTTATGAGTCCCTTGCTCTACCGGGCTGAGCTACACTGCCGTAGATACTTCGTTCTAGCCTCGACCGACCTCTTCGCCAAGCCACGACCCGCCCGATAAATTCGACAAAATGGGTCGGCGACCTTGCCCGAAACCGCTATCGCAGAAGGGTGCGTGTCTCCCCAATCGTTGCCCCCATCCTCCTCCTCCTCGCCACCACAATTTCCAACTATGCGGCTCCTACCCACACGGTGCAAAAGGGGGAAACCTTTTATCAAATCGCCAAGCAACACGCCGTTTCTCCCGACGCTCTGGCTCAAGCCAACCCTAATATCCAACCCACCCGCCTTCATCCCGGCGACATCCTGCGCCTGCCCTCAGCCACCGTTAGCACACCTGCCCCCTCCCCAGTTCCATCCACTCCAACCCGACCCCTTTCCGTCAAAATCCAAAAGGGGGATACCTTGAGCAAAATTTCCCGACAACACGGCGTCTCTCTGGAAGATCTGCGTCGCTGGAATCGACTCAACGGCAGCCCTCTGCAAATCGGCCAAACCCTGCGCCTGAGCGCGCCACTCACCGCCGCACCGCTGGCCAAACCTACTGCCCCTGCCCTGACCCTGCCCACCCCGCCCAAAATTTCTTTTGTTGCCCCCGTCCGCAAACAGATCGATTCCCCCCGCGGCCGCCTTCGGAGGTGGGAGTATATCGTCGTTCACCACAGTGGTACGGGCGGGGGCAATGCGCGCATTTTCGACGCGTATCACAAAGAGCGCGGCATGGAAAACGGCATGGCCTACCACTTCGTCATCGGAAACGGCTCCGATTCGGGCGACGGCCAAATTGAGGTGGGCTCACGCTGGACCCGGCAAATTCAGGGGGGCCACGTGGCCAGCGACAGCCTCAACGAAATCGCCATTGGCATTTGCCTCGTCGGCGACTTTAGCCATCACCAACCCGACCCTCGCCAAAAGGCCGCCCTGATCGAACTGGTCCGATTTCTTCGCCAACTCCAATCTTCCCCCCGCCTTAAATTTCGCCTCCACCGCGAAATTAATACCAAACCGACCGAATGCCCGGGCAAACTGTTCCCCTCCGCCAAACTTCACGAAATCTTGGACTGAGACGCCCCCATCAGAGGCTGAAAACCCACCCAGACCCGCCGCGTCCGCGGCCCATCAAACTCCGCCAAATAGATCATCTGCCAGGTTCCAAATTTTAACTTTCCCCCCTCCATCGGCCACGCGAGGTGGTTTCCCACCATCGCCGCCTTCACATGCGCCGCGCTGTTTCCCTCGCCGTGCCGATACTCCCGATTTTTCCATGGCACCGCATTCTCGAAGGCAACCGCCATGTCCCTCCGCACATCGGGATCGGCTCCCTCCTGAATCGTCACCCCCGCCGTTGTGTGGGGGACGACCACTTGCAGCAACCCATCCCGCCAACCTCTCCGTGCAGCCGCCTCTTCCAAGATTTGTGCTAAGGGCAGAAATTCGGTATGACTCCGTGTGTTGATGATTACTTCTTCCAGCATCGGGGGCATATGATTGTCGTAACAGGTGGAACCGGCTTTGTCGGGCGCGAAATTTGCCGCGCCCTGCGGGCCGAAGGTCTACCCGTGCGTGCCGTTTCCCGTACCCCCAGCACTGCCCTTCCCCCAGGGATCGAATTTTTCCCGGCTGACATCACTCAACCCGACTCCCTGCGCCATGCTTTCCATCACGCCCAAGCGGTCATTCATACCGTTGGCATCATTCGCGAATCTTCTTCCCAAACCTTTTCCCAAGTTCACCTCGAAGGCACCGCCCACGTTGTCGCCGCCGCCCGCGCCGCCTCCGTTCCGCGCTATCTCCACCTGAGTGCCCTCGGCACTCGGCCCCTCGCCGCCTCCCGCTATCACCAAACCAAATGGGAGGCAGAACAGATCGTTCGGGCCAGCGGCTTGGCCGCCACCATCTTTCGGCCCTCCCTAATTTATGGAAAAGGGGACGCGTCCACCACCCAACTCGCCACCCTACTACAGCCACCACTCTCATGGCTTTCCGGCGGTTTTCTTCCCATTCCCGGAGGAAAACAAGCCACCCTCTGCCCAGTCTCCGTCGCATCGGTCGCCGAGTCGGTCGTTCGCTCCCTCGGTCAATCCCAAGCGGTCGGAAAAACTTTCGACCTCTGTGGCGACACCACCACCTTGGGTGACCTCGCCCTGGCCGTCGCGCATGCCCTCGGTCGCCAACCCACTTGGGTCGAAAACAACCCCGACATCATTCTCCTTTCCATCCCTTGGCTTTGGCTTACCCGCCGCAAACCAATTCTATTCCCTATCCCCCTTCCTCTTTGCCGCCTCTTTGCCGCAGTTACGGAACGTCTCCTGCCCCGTCCGCCCCTGACCACTGACCAAATCACCATGCTGGAAGAGGGCCAAGTCGGAGACTCAGAACCCGCCCGCCAACTTCTCGGCTTCCACACCCCCGACCTTTCCCACGGATTGGCCGCTTACCTTGCCCCACGCGCGGGCGGGGCCGCTGATCGGCGCCCGTGAGCGAAGTCGCTCGCACGGGTCGAATCCGGCGCGTCCTCCTCACCGCTCTCGGCTGCAACGCTCTTCTCGCCGGCCTCAAGTTTGCCATCGGCTGGAAATTCGGAAGCCTAGGAGTTGTTTCCGATGCCATGCACTCCCTGCTCGATTGCGCCGCCAGCGTCATCGCGCTGATCGGCATCACCGCCGCTGCTCGCCCCCCCGATGCCAACCATCCTTACGGCCACCGCAAATATGAAATTCTGACCACCATCATCGTGGCCGGCCTTCTTTTCCTCAGCGCTTGGGAAATATTGGGCGCTGCTCTCTCTCGATTGATTCATCAAGCCCCCGCGCCCCACTTCAGCGCTTGGGGCATCGCCCTTCTCAGTCTCGGCATTGTGATCAACACTCTTCTTTCGAATTGGGAAAAGCGGGCGGGGCTCGAGGTCTCCAGCCCCCTCCTTCTCGCCGATGCCGCCCATACCCGAACCGATATTTACTCCTCCCTTCTCGCCATCGCCGCCCTGGCCAGTGGCGCCTTCGGACTCCCTTGGCTCGACCCTCTTCTCGCCATCGGAATTGTTCTCTTCCTTGCCCGCGCCATCTATGAAATCGCCATTGAAGGGGTCAAAGTCGTTTCCGATGCCACCCGCCTCGACCCCGCTCTCATCCGATCGGTGGCCGAAAAGATCGAGGGGGTCCGCGGTGCCCATGCCATTCGATCGCACGGCATGCAAAATGACATTCACATCGATCTGCATATTCAGGTCGCCGATCAGCTGACCGCGCGCCAAGTTTTCGAAATCGAAAACCGCGTCAATCAAGCCTTGCGGGACTCTTTTCCCGGGGTGACCCATGTGGCCCTACGCCACGAACCCGGCGACCTCCCCCTCGAGCCCGATGCCTGATCTGACCCCCACCCGGCTCCTCCTCGAGGCCGGCGTCAGGGAAAATCGATGGGCTGGCTTTTCCCTCGCCGCCTTCTCCGTCCATTCACTCTTCACCCTTCACGGAGGTTGTGTCTCAGATCCATCCGACTCCGTTCCTTGGTACTCTGCCGGAAAACCAGTGACGGCTCTTGGGGTTCTCTCCTTTCTGACTCAGACACCCCAACTCGCCTCGACCTCTCTACAAACAACATTTCCCGAACTCGCCTCGAGCTATTTCGGGGGCCTCAATCTGACCGATGTTCTCACCCACCGCACCGGATTACGCTTTCCCAATCTCCCCGTTCACTCCCCGGCCAAAGAGATCTTTGCCATCCTTGCCAAAGCAGAGCCCCGCGATTTCTCCCTTCTTCCGCGCCAAGCCGCCTATGACCCGCGTGGCGGTTGGTGGCTGCTCGGCCAGTGGCTTGCCCGCCAAACGCAAATTCCGTGGGAAGACTTCCTTTGCCAAAAAATTCTCAAGCCCGGAGGGGCCGCCAATATGTTTTTTGCATCTCTCTCGCGGTTTTCCTCTGTCTCTATGGTCGAGAAAAAAGCCGGCCACTGGACCTCTGTGCCTCCCTCTTTCGGACCCGGAAGCGGCCTGTGCGGCTCGGCCACCGATCTCGCTCGGCTTTACCATGCGCTCACCATGAGCGGCCTTGGCCCCCAGTCACCGGTCCCTTTCCTCAGCCAGCTTGCTTATGAAAAATTTACTCGCCGCTGGCGGGAGGGGGAGTTCGATGCCACTTTCGGTCACATGGTCGACTTTGGCCTCGGGGTCATTCTCGATAGCAACCGGTACGGCTCGACCACCGTGCCCTACGGATTTGGGACTCTCTCCTCCCCCACAACCTTTGGCCACGGGGGTGCCCGCTCCTCCATTGCCTTTGCCGACCCCGAGAAAAATCTCGCCGTCGCTCTTTGCCTCATTGGTCTTGCTCCCGAAAATATCCATCAACCCCGCATGCGCACCCTTCTTGATCAACTCCGCTCCGACCTAGCTTAAATTTTGCGCTCCGCTTACTCTCCCCCATGGCCCAAGGGAGGATGGCGTGGCTCGATATCACCAAAGGTTGGGCCATTCTTTGGGTCGTTTATTTTCACTCTTTTAGCTGTTGGAGCAAGCCTCCCTCGCCCATCGAAGCAGGCTTCTTTGCCAAAGTCGCCCAGCCCGAACTCTGGAACACTCCCCTCACCATTTTCGAATCCCTGGGCCGCACCATCGGCCTAGGAATCTCCCAGCTAGGTTTTCACGCGGTCGGACTCTTCCTTGTTGCCAGCGGCTTCGTTCTCGCCCAATCCGCCGACCGCGCGGAGCAGAAGGGTGGCGTGACTTGGAGCTCTTGGATTCTGCAACGACTCGTTCGCCTCTATCCCATGTACTGGTTGGCTCACCTCATCTATCTCATCAGTCCCTTCGAAGCCCGGCTCGAACCCGTCGATTGGCGCTTCTGGGTTAGCCTCACTGGGCTGCGCTTTCTTTGGATCGACTACAATTTTTTCTACCTGAACGCGGCTTGGTGGTACTTCTGTCTGATCATCCAACTCTTTGCCCTCTTTCCAATTTTGATGGCGGGGTTGAAACGCTTGGGTCCGATTCTCTTCCTCGTTGCTGCCGTTGGCCTTGGCTTCTTCGCCCGTGCCTACCTTTTGTACATTCACCCAGCCAGTGGTCAGTGGATTTTGGGCGGATGCGGCTTGAGCCGCTTGCCCGAATTTGCTTTCGGCATGGTCCTGGGCGTTTGGTTCGCTCGCCAGCCCCAACATTTTGAATCGTGGCTTCTCCAAGGTCGGGGTTTTCTGACCGGCCTTTTCCTCTACCCCTTCGCACTTCTCGCCTACCAACTGCCGCGGGGCTATGTCGCGGTCGACTTTCTTTCCGGCGTCGCCTGCTTCTTGGTCGTGGCCGGTGCCTCCGGGTTTTGGGCCAAGATTCCCTTTTTGGGATCACTCTTGGCGCTAACCGGTTCTTTCTCCTACGGGATCTATCTCATTCACCAACCCTATGCGATCCACTTTGCCTCTTTCCTGAAGGGCCAAACTGCCTGGATTGCGATCCCCTCTCTCTTTCTGCTGGTCGCCGCTCTCTCTCTTTGGGGCGGAATTCTCGAAAAGCTGCTCAACGCCTGGTTTTCTTCAAAACCGAGAAAAGAACCATCGGTTGAATTTCCACTGCCAAATCGGTAGAAAGGAGTTCGATGAAGACCACCCTTCGGCGTAAATTTGATTTCGAAGCCGCCCAGCACCTTCCTTCCTTTCCTGAGGGTCACAAGTGTCGGCGCCTCCATGGGCACAGCTTTGGCCTAGAGGTGTGTGTCTCCGGATCGGTCGATCCTCAATCCGGCCTCCTCTACGATCACGCGAAAATTGCCGAGGCCGTTCGCCCCATAATCGACAAGCTGGATCACACCTGCCTCAACGAATCTCCAGGCTTGGAAAATCCAACTCTTGAAGTGATGTGCCAATGGTTTTGGAAACAGCTCAGCCCCAAGCTGCCCGGCCTGTCCGAAATCACGATCCACGAAACCCCGCGAGCCTCCTGCACCTTGCGCGGAGATTGACGATGGCGGCTCGCTCTTTTGTCACCATTGGCTTGGTTGGCCCCGACCGTTCGGGCGCCATCGCCGCTGTCACTCAGCAACTGTTTCGCCTGGGAGCCAATATCGAATCCCTCGAGGAGCAGGTCGCCCGCGGAAAGTTTCGCATGACCCTCCTGGCCTCATGGGCGGGCGCCAAACTGGAGGAGCGTCGCATCCGCGCCGAGCTGGAAGCACTCGCCCAGCATTTGCGAATGAAGCTCACCCTTCGGCTGGCGGATGCGTCACGCGCTCGCCGCCGTCTGGCCGTTCTTGTTTCGAAAGAAACCCATGCGGCCGAATCGATTCTGCGGGCGTGGAAATCGCGTCGGCTGGGAGCAGAAACAGTCCTTTTGGCAGGAAATCATCCTCAG